>JAILOI010000113.1 GCA_024690885.1 Lachnospiraceae bacterium | reverse complement strand
CTGACACCGGTACGCTCCACCGTCTCTCCATTGGTCAACGTATGGATAACCTCACTGTTATTTCCGGTGTTCGGAAGGCTTCGAAGGTTGGTCTCCTCCTTCGCAGTCACCATCTCAGATACATCATGAAATCCCATCAATGCTTCCGGATCTGCCGTTGCACCGGATGCCGTTTCTCCCCGCGGCACTGCCAACTGGGAATATCCAAAATATGCTTTATCTATGTCCACGGATTCCGGGATTCCATCGATATTACCCGTTGCCGTCTTCTGCCACATGGCATACTTGCCTTCATACTGTGGCGTTGCAGCGCTCTCATCGCCATACCAGGCAACCCACATTAGATAGTTATTCTCAAGGGTCGTGGTATCCCACGCAGCATCACCCTCCAGTTCGTTGCGATTTGCGTAGAACATTGGCGTATAGCCAGCACTTCGAATCGTACTAAGGAATACATCGGCCAGATGGGTTCGCTCTGCTACAGACAATTGGTTCATGCGACTATCCCCGTCAGCAAAGCCTTCACAGTTATAGACCACCGGATAAGTAATGGCATATCCGGAAATCAGGTTCAGTGTAAACTCTGCTTCCTCTCTCGCTTCCTCTTCATTTGTTGCCGTGGAAAAGAAATAGACACCACACGGAATGCCTGCTGCCGTTGCTTCCTGTAGGTTATATCTGGCATTGGAATCCTCCTCAATCACACCAGTGGATTCCTTGCGGTATCCCACACGAATCATCGCAAACTCCATACCTGCTTCCTTCACGCGATTCCAATCGATAGTACCCTGAAATCGGGATACATCTACGCCCTGATACTCACCCTGTATCTGAGCTGCAATATCCTGTAACAGTGCATCTGATTCTTTGATTTCTTCCGGCGCTTCTGTAACGACTGCTTGTCCATCCTCCACAGGAGTCGGTACCGGTTCTTCTGCCTTGCCTTTACAACCGGTCATCATAATTGCTATTAGTAAAAATGCAGCTAAGATTCTCCGTCGTTTCATCTCTTATCTTCCCCTTTTGTTATCTACTCAACTGCCAAAATGCCACAGCACTTGCCGCAGCCACATTCAACGAATCCACGCCATGGGACATTGGTATCATCACGGTATAATCGCAAGCAGCAATCGTACTCTTCATCAATCCTTCGCCTTCGGTTCCAAGGATAATCGCCAACTTCTCTTCCGCCATCAAGCGTTCATCATCAATGGATACGGAATTTTGACTAAGCGCCATGGCTGCGGTGCGAAATCCCATGCGGGATAATTGCGGCATCGCACCTCCCGGCCATACATCCTTCGGAAAATAGGTCCATGGAATCTGGAATACGGTTCCCATGCTGACCCTGGCCGCCCTACGATACAACGGATCTGCACATGCCGAAGTCAGCAATACTGCATCCATATTCAGCGCTGCTGCCGAGCGAAATATCGCTCCCACATTTGTTGGATTTACCACATTTTCAAGTATAGCAATCCGTCTTGCATTTGTACACACATCTTCTATTGTGGGGTATTCCTTGCGCCGCATCGCACACAATACTCCTCGCGCCAGTGGAAATCCGGTAATCTCCTGTAAGAGTTCGTTCTCGCCCACATAAACCGGCACATCATATTCCTCGATAAACCGGTTTTCCACCTTATCTACCTGTTGCTTTTCCAACAAGAAAGAAATCGGTTCATACCCTGCTTCCAATGCTCTCTTAATTACATTGGGACTTTCTGCAATAAATATGCCAAGCTCCGGTTCATTGATATGCAATAACTGCGCTTCATTCCGGTTGGCGTAGATGGCCAACTCCGGTGCTTCTAAACTTGTAATCTCAATCATCTTACAACTCCATTAAATCTTCTACGTCACAATGTAATGCTCTTGCCATCGCAACTACATTCTGTACCGCCGCCTTGTTAATATCCTTTGCCCCTGTTTCATATTGCTGTATCGTCCGGATATTCACTCCGGAGGCTTCTGCTAATTCTCTTTGGGATAATCCTAATCGTTTTCGATACATCTGCAAACGCCGAACTTTCCTTTTGGAATGTATATACTCCAAGAACTCCTCTGCACAACGTTCCTCAGAAACTGTATGCATCGTCGGATAATATCTTTCTAATTGTTCAAACGACATATCTTCCAAAATATCGCGGAATGTCATCCCTGTTCTCCACTGGAAATATGCAAGTATCCAACCCATCCAATAGGTATAATCTGTATCAAATCTTTCCAATGCATCTGGCCATTCTTTTCGATTCATTCCAATACGTTCGCAAGCCAGTTGGCAGAGTTCCGTTCCGGATCGTCCTAGTATAAAAGCAATATTTCCATGCTCCCACTCTTCTGCAATTCCGCTAATTTGAAGAATGTGAAATAATTTCCTCGGATCCTGATTGCACCCCTCCATCCAATATTCCACCATCTCTCCCATATTTTCCATTGCATTATCTACTAACCGTTCTTCATAAGCGTAATTCATCGATATTCACCTTCCCTTTTATGACATCTGACAAGTACACCCCGCTCACTATTTCTTCTAGCAAAAGTCCGTCAAATGCTCTTTTTGCCTCCTGCTCACGCTCCTGACGCTTAGGTGCATATACTTTTCCTTCAACTCTTTCCGCGTCAATAAATTTAATCGCATGAAATGCCGCCTCACTTTGAATAAAAACCTGTTCACCCAAACCACCTAATCTCATCGCACGCTCAAGCTGATAAACATCTATTGAATTCTGTAAAAACGCTCGTACAAATGAAAAATAAGAATCATCCGCTCGATATCCACGTATTATATCTGCTTGCGAAATATCAACATGGAAGTTTGTTTTAAGGAAATCTACCCCACGCTTCATAAGCGGCGTAGATATTCTTACTTTGCGGTGTTCAACAAGAACTGTTAACCAGTGAAAAATGGTATATGGTTCTTTATTCAGGTCAATCACCTTCATTCCAGAAGTATCTATCATGTATTCATTTACAAAGCCGCCTTTGCTTGTTTCAGATGCCCACTCCTTAGCAAGTTCTATGTTCTCCGTACAATAAAACCCCTGTCCATAATCGTTATTTACCCTTCCCGCTGCTTTTATCGGTTGCTCAACAACAATCTTTGATCCATGATATAATCTCACGCTATACCTCCACAGATGTACTTCTACATAGATTATACTTCTACAGACGTATAGTTGCAATCACGCAAAAAAGGCGCCTTAGAGTGTAATCTCTAAGACGCCTTTGTATTACTGATCTCTGATTAGAAATTCAAGAACTTATATACGGTTCTGGTGTACTTGGTTTCGTTCGCCTCAACCAATGGCTGTTCGAAGGATGGAATATTGATTGCATTCGGGAAGTACTGGGTTTCCAATGCAGTTGCACAGCGGAATGGATATGGCTTACCACTCTTACCAATATCGGTTCCATTGAAGAAGTTACAGGTATATACCTGCATACCCGGAAGGTCGGTATAAACCTCCATCTCGTGTCCACTTGCCGGATCACGAAGCTTTGCAGCCAGATTCAAATTCAATCCGTTGACACTGTACTGTGGAGCTGCAGATGCTGCATCCTTGTTTAATACGAAGTTATGATCATAGCCCTTGCCATAAATCATCATATCGTAATCGGACTCAATCTCTTTGCCAATTAACTTATAGCTGCGGAAATCAAACGGTGTAGCAGTAACCGGGCGAAGGCTTCCATCCGGGATGGATTCCTTGTCAGCGAAGGTTACTGCATCTGCATTCACATATAATTCGTGGTCTAGAATGGTGCCATGGTCTGCACCGGCCAGGTTAAAGTGACAATGTGTCGTCGGATTGAAGATGGTCTGCTCATCTGCCAATGCACTCGCATCCAAAGCCAGACTGTTGTCGTCCAATACGGTATAGGTTACGGTCAGGTGCATCTTACCCGGGAATCCCATATCTCCAGCCGGGCTGTCATAAGAAAAGGTAATGCAATTATCTGCAACATCTTCCACCTTCCACATACGAATACACAATGGGTTAAATCCACTGTGTAAGTTGTTGTTGCCATCGTTCTTCTCTAATTCATAAGTCTTACCATTGAGTGTGAACTTCGCACCGCCAATACGATTTGCATGGCGAACCACCCAAGCTCCAAGGAAGGAACCATTGGTAAAATAATCCTCCAAATTCTGATAACCAAGTACCACATCCACCTTGCCATCCTTAGTAGGTACGTTGATACTCAAGACGGTTGCTCCAAAATCCATGACTTCCACGGTCATTCCGTTGGTGTTACCAATGGTATAAACCGTAACATCAGATCCGTCTTTTGCTTTTCCCCACACGCGTTTTTCCATAAATACTTACCTCTTTTCCAAATTTATATAACCTACAAAATGCCGATTTTAGTGCATCGGGCACGTGCACATTCTTATGTTTCCAATATAGCAAAAAGGAATCTATAATACAAGAAAGAACGATTGTGTTATACTTATAAAAGTTTTGAAAACAATTTAGAAAATGAGGTCCAAACTATGAAACATACTTGGTATCCCGATGACTATGTATCATCGACCTACCAAATTGATTTTGCCCAGCTTGCAAAAGAAGGCTACCGCGGCGTGATCTTTGACGTCGACAATACCTTAGTAGAGCACAATGCTCCGGCAGATGAGCGAGCAATCGCATTTTTCCAGATGTTGCATGACAACGGTTATAAAGCATTACTTCTTTCCAACAATGCAGAACCACGTGTACAGTCCTTCAAGGAAGCTTCCGGCGCAGATGCCTACATCTATAAGGCAGGAAAGCCAAGCCCGAAGTCTTATCAGAAGGCCATGGAGATTCTTGGAACTACACCGGATACCACCCTCTTCGTGGGAGATCAGATTTTTACCGATATCTGGGGCGCGAACCTTGCCGGTATTCGTTCCATTATGGTAAAGCCGGTTCACAAGTGGAAGGAAGAAATCCAGATTATTATCAAACGTTTTGCGGAAGCAATTGTACTGTTCTTCTATGGCTTCTACGCCAAGAACGAGAAGAACATCAAACGCGTTCCACTACTAGATAAGGAAACATGAGTATGTTAACGATTACGATGTAAACGTGTTACATACTCAGTTATCCGACAACACGAAATTACTATAACTTACTTGTTACGAGGTGAACTAACATGAAAATCGCAATTGGAAATGATCACGCAGCTGTTGATATGAAGAAGGAACTGATTCCTTTCCTCGAGAGCTTGGGACATGAAGTGGTAAACTTCGGTACCGACACCAAGGAATCTACCCCATATCCAATGTATGGTGAGAAGGTTGGAGAATATGTTGCAAGCGGCCAGGCGGACTGCGGTGTCTTAATCTGTGGTACCGGCGTTGGTATCTCTCTTGCAGCCAACAAGGTTCCGGGCATCCGCGCTGCTGTATGTAGCGAGCCTACTACTGCTCGGTTGGTACGTGAGCACAATCACGCCAACATCATCGCCTTCGGCGAGCGCATCGTTGGTGTTGAGACTGCCAAGGACATCCTCCTTGCTTACCTGAATGCCACCCCATTGGATGGACGTCACGCAGAGCGCGTTCAGATGATTATGGACATTGAAGCAAAGCATATGAAATAAGTAAAACGTTCCATGTCGCAATATCGGCATGGAACGTTTTTTAATTCCTCTCAAAATCCCGCTCCCCACTGTGAGCATCCGGATTATCTGTCGGATATTCATAGATATCATAATTCCCCGGATCAAAGTATCCGCCATGTCCGGACGATAAGCTCTCCTCGAAATCGCTTGGCAAATACTCTTTCGGAATCTTCTTCAGGCTATGCACTGAAGTCTTATACGCTGTATATACATAGACGATGCTGCTGTCTCCGACATCTAAGGCATATTCGTACGAGTAATCGTGATGATCGATGGTGAGATACGCAGGGTATTGAAACCGCTTGGAATCATCATACATAATCCTTTTTGTCTCTTTCTCAAATGACTTCTCAATATTCTGTATCCGCTGCAGTTCCGCCGCATAATCCTCATCAGAATACTTGCACTTCAAATATACTTCACAGGTTGGGTCATCCCAGGTATCCTGATAAGAATAATAGAAGTCCGGCTGAGTATCCTGCGCAAAAGCACTATCCGGAATAGAATCCGGGAATACATAGAAGCCGGTGCGCACCGTCCCCGTATCCGTGCACTGGGTATACTTCACCATGGTTTCTTCATATGCATCCACCTTCTTGGTCACCTTTGGCGGTCCTCCATATAAGAAGATTAGAAGGAACAGATAGACGATGGCTATGACGGTAAATAAGCCAAGCAGCACTCCACCTACGATTCCTATTATAATTTTGGTTCCCTTTTTCTGTAACATATCCTTCTCCCTATGCCCCCGTCACCGTAATTACCACAACCCAGATAACGAAGATAATAAATGGAATCAACGGAATACTTGCTCCGATTGCAATTCCAATGACATAATGCTTATACTTTCTAATTCCTCGAATAAAAGCCGCATCGCGCTTCATTGATAATTCCTTGCCTTCTGCTAATTGCTGCTCCATCTTCTGTAAGCATTCCCTACAAAAGCTGCAGTTTGCAAGATGCTCTACCACTGCTTCTTCCACATCCGGCGATAGAATTCCATCCATATGGGACGGAAGCAAATCAGCAACAATATGGCATGGTATATTCTTCTTATCCATTAAAACACCCCATTTGCCATGATATAAGTAACAATCACTAACGCAACAATCAAGAACGCCAAGTATCCCAAGACAATCAGTGCCATCTTGCCGATGGCATTCAGATGGAATCGTTTCGGTTTTGCTTCTGTTGTTTTTACAACATCTACATCAGATGACATAGCTTCATACATGGCATGACATTCCGCACATGTTTCTATATGCGCTTCGATAAATCGTGTCGTCTCATCAGAAGTCTTCTGGTCAATGTATCTTGGGAGGAGATCCATTACCAAATCACATTCAAATCTATTCATCGATATGCATCTCCTTTCCTAGTTTTGCTTTGCCGCGATAGAAGGTTACTCTGGCCCAGTTCTCGGTCTTATCCAATAGTTCTCCGATTTCCTTGAAGGATAACTCACCCATCAATCGATAAAACATCACGTCTCGGGTAAGCCCATCCAACTTTTCAATGCCTTCATATAAGGCTCGATTGGATTCCTCTCGAATATAAATCTCTTCGATTAATTCCCCGGTAGATACATTCAACAGCGCATCATCTAGCGGAACCTGCTTGTACTTATTCTGCTTCTCTAGGTGCTGCCAGAAGGTATACTTGGCAATCTGGCACAGCCAAGTAGACACCTTGGATTGTCCCTTGAAGTTCTTACTATTCTTAATGGCTCGAAGGAAGGTCTCTTGGGTTAGGTCTTCCGCCAAATCTCGATTGCCGTTTGTTATAGTAAGTAGATAACCAAACACCAGCGGATAGAAGTCTTCACATATGCTCTTGATGTTCACCCTATGGCCCCCCTTTCTTTCGTTCTAATAGATTAGTCCTTTTTATTCTAACTTCGTTACAAACTTTTTTATATATTTTTTTATCAAAAAAAGGCCGTGATAACACGACCTTTCTCTTCCTTATATTGCATAACGCTCGGACTGCATGCGATATAAATTGGAATATAGTCCGTCTTCTTGTATCAGATTCTCATGGGTATCATTCTCGATGATGTTTCCATCCTTTAATGAGATGATGCGGTCACACATACTTGCCGTAGACAGGCGGTGGGATATGAAAATTGCCGTCTTGTCTGCAAATACACTTTCCAGCATCTGATATAATTCTTCCTCCGCACGAGGATCCAACGCTGCTGTCGGCTCATCCATCACCACGATGGGTGCATTTCTGTAGATTGCCCTGGCAATGGCAATCTTTTGTCCTTCTCCACCGGATGGTGTAAAGCCATGTTCGTCGAACTCCTTATATAGATTGGTTTCGACGCCCTTCGGAAGCTTTGCTATTTTCCCATCTAAGTGTAACAGTTCCATAATCTCCTTGATTTTGTTCTTATCATAGTCCTGCCCCATTGCAACATTCTCTGTAATCGGACAAGCAAACAGATTATAGTCCTGGAAGACCGTTGCAAATAATCGGTTGTACTCCTGAATTGACATCTCATTGATATCCATCCCATCCAACAGAATCCGTCCCTCTGTCGGAACGTACAACCGAAGTAGCAACTTAATGAGTGTCGATTTACCGGCCCCATTTTCTCCTACAATCAGGAGTTTTTCTCCTGCTGTAATCTCAAAATTAATATCGGTAAGTGCATTGCGCGCTTGACCCGGGTATCGGAACGATACGTGTTCAAACACAATTCGATGGGTGAATGCTCCAACGGCTTTTCCCGTATCTACTCTTCGCTGATAGCTCATATACGTATCATAATCTTCGTAATACTGCGTGTATTGCTGCATTGCGATAATCGTTCCCGTCAAACTCTTCAAGGTGGAAGAGAAGCTGGAAATTGCAGATAAATACATAGAAAACTGACCCACCGTAATCAATTTCATCACACCGCAATAGACGACATACAGGTAAGATATTGCCTGCTGCACCATGGATGTCAGAGACACCGCCGTCTCATAGCAGAATCCATTTACTGCCATACGCTCATAGAATTCTTGCATTCCATCCAACAAGTTCTCGTATCGTCCCAGGATCCAACCGGACGCGCCATAATTGCGAATGTCTTTCCCATAGCGGAAGTCCTGAGCCACATGAGAATAGTAATTTGAGGTACGCTCATAAACCGCCTTCTCCTGATTGATCCGGATGTTCTTCTGCTGTGTTGCCGTATTCACTCGGGCATTAATCACCAATATCACAACCAACGTTATCAGAATTACCGGATTCAGATGAACCACCACACCAGCCATAACCAGAAGCGTAACCAGCTGGCTTATTATTCCAAATCCACTTTCCAATACATAACCAAACCCTCGACCATCTCCAAACAAGAACCGCTCAGCTTTGGCCTTGATATCCAGAAAATGTTCACTCTCCAAATCTTTGAAGTCAATGTGCATCATCATATTACTGATTGAAAGCTGGAACTTCTTGTAGATAATCATCCGATGCGACATAATCATCCGATTCGACAATGCCATCAATACGTTCAGTCCCAAAATCCCAACCGAAAACACAATGGCAATCGTCAATGCCTCACGCAAATCCTGCGCGATAAAGGTTGCATCAATAATTCGCTGTGGCACCATAACAACCAGAATTCCGCTTGCTGCAGTGTAAATCTGTAACAAAAAGAGATGTAGCACATAAATCTTGTCGTTTTTCCAACATAATTGGAAAAACCGATATAACCCCAGAAAACTCTGTATCTTTCGTTTCATAGGCCCTATCCTTCTTAACTTACTTCCGCCATTACTTCGCTATTCACGCACTGAACGATGGCACGCTTTGCCATGGCACGATACATATCACAGATATCCTGATTCATCTCAAAGGTCTCCCCCTTATGGCTGGCATTTAAGCCCAAGCAACCATTGCAGAGGTTCCGCATGAAGCAATGACTACATTCTTCATTCTTTGATCGATTACTGAAATTATGAAGACGATCTAACTTCTCTCTAAATCGTGGACTCTCAAACAAATGCTCATCTTCAATATTTCCCAGCTTCAAGTCCTCTTCATCTGTGAACATAAAGCACGGATATACATCCCCTTTGGTAGAAACTGACAGGGTTCCCACACCTGCATTGCAGATATGTGCACTACCCTTGGTATGATTAGAAATTCCGGTTATAATGCGCTGCATCAGAGAATACGTCAGATTATTCTTGTTTATCTTTGGATCAAACAGCTTATCCACAGAATCTGCAAATACGGTCAAATCCTTGATGGTAAAAGGATCCGTTTTCTTTCCGCTGACCGGAACCAAATGTACCGAAGTCTTTGGAAAAAGTTCATGCAAATCATTGAGTATATCCATGATTTCCACGTTCTGCTCAATATGATGTTGGGTATAAGTCACCTCAATTGTGGTCGGCTGACCGGTTTTCTCATACATCTTCTGTGCCTTGGTTAAAATGAATTCCGTAGACCCTCTGCCCCCAACAAACGGTCTGGTAATATCATTTACTTTACGATTTCCATCATAACTTACGGTAACATTCATATGGTATTTCTCTACCAAAGAGATAAACTCATCATTAATTAGGGTACCATTGGTAACAATACCCAGGCTGGTTCGTACTCCACGTTCCTCGAACTTCTTCTCTGTATACTCACAGATAAAGCGTATGGCCGGCATGTTAAACAACGGCTCACCACCAAAAATCTGTATATTTAAAATCTCATCAAAATGTCCATAGAACCGATCCAACGCCTTCTCTACCATATCCAGAGAAACAATGCTTCGATGGCTACCATAGGCGCCGCCGGCTGCATAACAATAAGTGCAACGCAGGTTACAATCATTGGATACATGGATAACCAAACGATCCAGGCGCTTTTTTCCACAATTGCAGGAACAAGACTCCACGGTCTGCTCTTCACTACGTTTGCTGTAACCCTCTATGGTTCCACAATAGGCACCATACTCTCCTTTCGACATCTGGATACAACCGGGCAATGTATCATAGTCACCACCGGATGCAATATGATCAATTAACATCTTTCCACTTCCGTTGGTCTTAAAAAATCGACCGGACTCCGGAAAAAATGCAACCGACTTATCCTCTTCCCCCAATTCGCAGAAAAAAACCTCCATAACTTCTCCTAAACCTCCACTTTCTTCACACTAACAGCACTCGCTGCTGCAAATACAACACAGTAAACAATCGCTACAATGAAATAAAAAGCATAATTCAAATGCTCTGTAGTTACATGAAACAAATCCGCCGCCAATACATCCAGCCACACGCGGTACAAATGCACCTTACTATGGAACAGCAGCTCACTATAACTCAAAATGGTTCCGATAACTGTTGGCAAAAACAGATTCACCAGCACTGCCGGGAGCGTTTTTTTCACCAGTGACGCAACGAAGAAAAAGATCGATGCATATCCATTCATCAATACAATCTGTGCCACCAAATTCAACACCAGGCGGCTAGTTCCCGCTTCCCCAACACCACCAAGCACGCTTCCAATGATAAACGAGCCAAGCATTACAACCAGGGCAGCTATATCTGACACGATTAGGGTCGCAACGTATTTCCCAAGAAAAAGCTTCTGTCGACTAAATCCACATACCAATTCATTTTTCAAAAGTCCCTGCGAAAAAGTAGAACAAACATATACGGAAATCACCACCGCCAAAATCAACGAGAAACTTCCTGTATTTAATGCATCCTGCAAGGAATGAAATCCAGACACCGTAAGATCCTGTACGGTTCCATCCGGAATCACATCCGGATGATTCTTGGCATACGCTACGGTAAATGTCGAAATACCCAGTAGCACAATCGCCACAAGTACGCCAATATAAAACCATGGATTATTTAAGATTTTTCGCACTTCATATTTCACACACTTAAGCATACTCATATCCCACCTTTTCTAAGAAATACTCTTCCAATTCTTCTGCCTGTTTGGATTCTCTCGGGAACTCGTCCTTCAATTCACCCTGGTCGATAAATCCATAATGGGTTGCAATCTTGCTTAATTCTCCAAGCATGTGACTGGAAATGATAAACGTCTTTCCTTCTTCCTTATTCAACTTCACAATCAAATCGCTCATGAGTCGAACCCCCAGAGGATCCAATCCGTTGAATGGTTCATCCAACACAATCAAGGACGGATCTCCAAGCAATGCAATCGCCAAACCCAAACGCTGCTTCATTCCTAAGGAATATCCGGAGACCTTCCGATTCATGGCATCGCCCAATCCAACCAACTCTAATAATCTATGTACCTCTTTTGCATTGCTTCCCATCAATTCCGCAAACAAAAGCATATTTTTCTTTCCACTTAAACTCGGATACAAGCCCAAACCGTCAATAAAACATCCGATGCGCTTTACATCGCGTTGGGGCTTTTCAAAGATTTCTACGCTTCCCTCGGTTGCAAATGCGGTTCCTGCAATGATTCGAAGAATCGTTGTCTTTCCGGCTCCGTTGCGACCAATCAATCCGTAGATTTCGCCTTCCTCAATTTCCATTGTCATGGACTTTAATGCCATGACCTCTTTGAACTGTTTTACTACACCTTCACATCGAACAGCTTTCATATTCTCTCCTTTCATTATTAATCCTGTAGTAGTATCTCAACGGTTCATAACTTTATGATTACTTCGAGCAACCTGCTCCACATGCAGATCCGGTTGCAAGACCACAACCTACGCCACATGCTGCTCCACCACATGTACCTACGCCACAAACAACGCCGCCTTGTACCTGTGCTTCTTCCTGTACTCCCTGGAACTCAATTTCACGAATCTCAATCATGGTAAAACCCTCCTTAGCATGTAACTCCGCAGACAACTCCGCCGCCGATACAACCGGCTCCTGCACCGATACAACCCAAACCTAATCCAATACATCCGGCTCCGCCGCCCGGGATTACATTTACGTTTGCTTCCTTTGGATTTCCCATGCTTAACTCTACAATTTCTACTCTCTCGCTCATTTTTATTATCCTCCTTTTGTAAGTGCGAGATACTACTACGGTTAATAATTCGGGGCTCCGGTCTGTCCGGTGCTCCTTACAGTTCATATCATACTTCCATGCTGTATACAGTGCGCTTTTCTGTAGTGAATGGTCGAATTATAGGAGTAAATGGAAAAAAACCCGGAGGATTTCACCGTTCCTCCGGGTTTTGTATTCATCTCTATATTCCTTTTTGCTCTGCAAGGAAGCATCCATAGGCTTCGGTAAAAGGCTTGTACTTCTGACGACTGATCATCAGTGCTTCCTCATTCTCTAAAAATAAATCCGTATGATTATAAGATGCCACGTAACATAAATTCACCAAAAATGACTTGTGGCAACGGAAGAATATCTTCTCCGACAACCGTCCCTCGATGGCAGACAAGGTTTCATGTACCTCCAGCGTGTCCGCCTTGTCAATAAAGTGAATGATGCAGTTCTTGCCATCTCCTTCGATGTAGGAAATCTGCTTCCCCTGAATGAAGTAGTTCATTCCATCCAGCTTCACCGTCAGTACTTCATCTGTTTCATACTGCTTTAACAGATCGTCCATCGCCTGGAAGAACTTGTCCTCTTCGATGGGCTTCACCAAAAATCGGAAAGTCCCAACTTCAAAGGATTGAAATACCACATTGGGATAACTGGACAAGAAGATAATCATGATGTCCTTGTTCTCTTTGCGAACCGCCTTGGCGATGGTCAATCCGTCTGCACCCTTGTCCTCGAATTCATAATCCAGGAACACCAGGTCGAAGTCGTTGACAGTCTGCAGCATGGTTTCTCCATTCTCAAACAGCTTCACCGTATAGTCCAGATTCTTCTGCACTCCGTACTTCAAGAGACATTTCTTGGTCTCATTACGCATAAATTCTGAGTCATCACAAATTGCCACTCTTAACATGTCTTCTTCTCCATTAGATATTCATGGTGACACGGGTTTTAAAAATGCTATTCTCGCATGCGATTTGCATTACCCCGTCATACTTCGTTGCTACCCGTTCTATGTTCTTCAAACCGAATCCATGAAGGTTCTTGTTCTCCTTGGTAGTTTGCACGCTGTTGTTCTCAATAATCGCATCTGTCATGGTTGGATTCTGGACGATTAATACCCAGGTATTCTTCTTCAAAATTGAATCAATGCGAATCTCCTTATGCCCCGGCAGTTTCGTACAGGCTTCAATGGCATTATCCAATAGGTTGGATAAAAGAATGACCATATCCATATCCTTGACCCGTTCCACCGGAACAAACCCATCAAACTGCAAGGATGTATCATACTCAGCAGCCTTCGTGTCTTTGGAATTTAATACCGCATCTGCCATGAAGTTACCGGTGTCGTATTTCTTCACAGTTTTGGAGAGAGACTCCTGCATCTCGTCCATATAGGCCAATGCCTTCTCATTCTTATCATCTACAATTAATGTACGTAAAACCAGCAGCAGGTTCTTGATGTCATGGCGGAACTTCTTGACCTCCTGGTCCTTCTGAATCATCTCATTGTAATGCTCCGTCGCACTCTCCATCTGTTCATTCACCAGCTCTAGCGACTCTTCCATGGTATTCCTCTGGTCGATAATGACCATCGTCTGCAGGGTAACAATAATGATAATAAGCACTAAAGCAATGGACATCTTCTCAATTGCAGATTCCGGAACGTTCGAAGGTATGTTCAACCGATAAATACCGCTCTGGACCAAAAGTGCAATGTATATGAGCAGAATATACAAGATATATTGCCCAATGCTCAAACTCGAAAGCCACATGGACACATTCCACGTTTTGCGGTAGATAAGAAGTGCCATCAGCGCAATTGCAAAAATAATCGCTGCCATCACTTCAAGTCCCTGAATCCATATTCCACGCGCCTGACGCAGTAACCCCAGTTCAATTAAAAAGAAATGAAGATTTTGCCCTAACACAGCTACAAGCAATTCATAGTAGAACAAAAAAAATGGAACCGTCTTCGTTATTCGGTTCCTCACATGTAGAACCAATAAATATTTAAAATAGAATAATCCATAACTTATGAAAAATAGTGGTATTGAATCCTTATGTATGATATTCCAACTATATAGGTATATAATTGCGAAATATAGCAAAATCGCAACTACCATTCGTCCCTGTGTATACGGTTTCTTTTCCAGGTACATGAACCGAGAAAAAATAATATGCATGCTAAAGAGTTCTACCAACCCACTGATGGTAAAAATCAGATAGTAATAGATTTCCTCTCCCAACGTTAATCATCCTCCGCTGCTCTATTTTGTTGATTATACAACATTTTGGCGCTTTATGCCACAATCACTGTACAGTGGTAAAAGTAAAAAAAAGATTCGCAGCTTTCACTGCGAATCTTCATACCCCATATACAAATCTGCGATCAGGAAATCCTCCTTCGTATCAAACCGCTTCACGTCACAACAAACGTCTGAAATCTGAAACATCTTGCTTGCCCGTTCAACGTATGTGGAAATCACCTCGTCCAATTGGCTAATCGAAGCCTCCATTCGGATCTTCACAGCCGGCCAGATATAAAGGCGATATGCCTTTCCCCCATCTCCCGTCTCATACAGAAGATCCCAATTTTCTCCTCTTTTCTGCAGATATACGTCCTGATTACAAATCTTGTTGTATTGGCCACTCAAAGCATCGAGCAATTCTCCTTTTTTACAGCTTATCCGAGTGTCCTTACATATACAGAGTTCTTCATACTTCTCTAATACTGTTGACATGTACCATCACACTCCCATGTTTATCCATGAAAAATATCCCACCAATAACCAACCATGTGATATACCCCCTTCTCTTTTGATAAGCCTATTATAGCAACCCTATCTTGCAGGGCTTATCTTGGGAGTTAATGGTTTTATTTTGGGAGCGAATGGTACAAATGAGAGCGCTACCTACTCTACGTCTGCCAATGCCTCTACATCTTCTTCACCCGTACGGACCTTAACAACCTTGTCCACACCGTATACGAAGATCTTACCATCACCGATATGTCCGGTATAAAGTGCCTTCTTCGCAGCTTCGACTACAGATTCTACCGGAATCTTGGATACGACAACCTCAACCTTAACCTTTGGAAGCAAGGTTGCATCCATTTCAATACCACGATAACGCTCGCCGGCACCCTTCTGTACACCACAGCCCATAACCTGCGTTACGGTCATGCCGGTCACACCGAGATCGTTCAATGCCTTCTTTAAATGCTCGTAACGAGCCAACTTTGCAATAATTACTACCTTGTTCATTTCTGCTTCCGGGAAGCGCGGTGCAGTCACTACCTTAACTGCAGCATCCTTAATGGTTGCGGAAGCCTCATCATATTCGTCTACACCCAAATCGGTGTTTTCATTTACTTCCATCTCCATGCCGGTCACATCCATGATGGAGAATCCGGAATAAGCAGAAGCCAAACCATGCTCGGTCACATCCAAGCCTGTAATTTCTTCCTCTTCCGAAACACGCAAGCCAAGAACTTTCTTGATGACACCAAATGTGATAAAAATCGTTACGATGGTCCATGCCGCGGTTGCAAGCATACCGATGCACTGAATTCCAAGAAGCTTAAAACCGCCGCCGTAGAATAAACCTACCATTGGGTTTCCTGCTGCATCTGCAAGACTATACGTCGGTGCACTGTCGGTTGCAAAAAGTCCAACTGCCAAGGTTCCCCAAATACCATTGATCATATGAACGCCTACTGCACCAACCGGATCATCGATATGAAGTACGTTATCTAACAACCAAATACCAAAGATAACCAATACACCGGCTACACCACCGATGATTGCAGCACCTGCTGCATCTGCCACATCACAAGGAGCGGTAATTGCGACCAAACCTGCCAGAGATGCATTCAAACACATGGAAACATCCGGCTTTCCGTATTTTAACCAGGTAAATACCATACATACGACGGTTGCTACTGCCGGCGCAATGGTGGTGGTGACAAAGATTGCTCCTAACTGATCAACGGAAGTTGCGGCTGCACCGTTGAATCCATACCAGCCAAGCCAGAGAATGAATACACCCAACGCACCGAGGGTAATGTTATGTCCCGGGAATGCGTTTACTTTGACAATTTTACCGGCCTTATCCTTGGTGAACTTACCAATACGAGGGCCGACCATGATGGCACCGATTAATGCACAGATACCACCAACCATATGAATACAGTTGGAGCCTGCGAAATCGTGGAATCCCATCTGTGCTAACCAGCCACCTCCCCAGGTCCAATGTGCTTCAATTGGATAGATAACTCCGGAAATCACTGCGGAGTATACACAGTAAGATAAGAACTTCGTACGCTCTGCCATAGCACCGGATACGATGGTTGCTGTGGTTGCACAGAATACTAAGTTAAATACGAAGTTGCTCCAGTCAAATCCTGCATAGTTGGTAAAGATATCGAAGTTTGGAAGACCAACCAATCCAAACAAGGCATCCTCCCCTAAAAACAAGCCAAAACCAATCAGAATGAACATCACGGTTCCAATACAGAAATCCATCAGGTTCTTCATCAAGATGTTGCCGGCGTTCTTCGCACGGGTAAAGCCCGTCTCTACCATAGCAAATCCTGCCTGCATCCAAAATACCAGCGCGGCTCCGATCAAGAACCAGACGCCATACACGTTGTCACTCACAAAGGTCATTACTTCTTCTGTCATACCTTCTTATCCTCCTCTTGTTCCTTTCTATATAAAAAGAGAACGGCGCACATGATTTCACTCATGTGCGCCGTTGCACCTTTTCCCAAATATTATTTTACGTTGGTTCGATCCGGCTGATAACGTACGCTGTACAAAATCTCGCCGTAGGTTGGGTATGGCCACAAATCACTTGGAACCATGGTCTCCACCTCATCAATGACTTCACGCAATCCGTTCATATCTGCCAGCACCACATCTCTGTGATATTCTGCCAACTTCCGAACATCTGACATGCTCTCTTCCTTGGCCACATCTGCATCCAACTTCTCCAGCGCTGCTTCCATACCTGCTACCAAGTCAGACATCTTCTGAAGCATTGCTTTCTCGGCCTTTGCTCCCTTGGCACCAAGTGCCTGCTCCTTCTTGATGACAACATCTGCCAGGCGGCTTTCATAAGCACATGCAGCTGCAATGATGTTGTTCTTCACCATAGAGCTTAAGGTCAATGCCTCAATGTTAATCGTCTTGTAGTAGTTCTCCAACAAGATCTCATAACGGGCACGAACTTCCGTCTCGGTATATACGCCGTGCTTTTCAAATACGTCAATGCTTTCCTTGGTAATGAAGCTCTCAAGCGCATCTACGGTTGTCTTTAAGTTCAACAGACCACGCTTCTTTGCTTCCTTCACCCACTCATCACCGTAGCCGTTGCCATTGAAGATGATACGCTTATGTGCCACGATTTCATCATGGATTAACTTGCTTAGTGCCTTGTCGAAATCCTTGGCTTTCTCTAACTTATCTGCATACTCACTCAAGGCTTCTGCCACGATGGTATTTAAGATGATGTTTGGTCCGGAAATGGATGCACTTGATCCAAGAGAACGGAACTCAAACTTGTTACCGGTGAAAGCAAACGGTGAAGTACGGTTTCTATCGGTGGTATCCTTCGGGATATGCGGTAATACCGTAGCACCGATGGACATTAACTTCTTTTTCTTGTCGTGGTAATCTCTGCCACTCTCGATTGCCTCTAATACTGCCTCTAACTCATCGCCCAAGAATACGGACATGATGGCTGGCGGTGCCTCGTTCGCTCCCAGACGATGGTCATTTGCAGCACTGGCCACGGACATACGTAGTAGGCCCTGATACTCATCTACTGCTTTGATAACAGCTACAAGGAACAAGAGGAACTGAGCATTCTGAGATGGCGTAGCGCCCGGCTCCAATAAATTCATACCTGTATCAGTAGAGATGGACCAGTTGTTATGTTTACCGGAGCCATTGACACCTGCAAAAGGCTTCTCGTGCAACAAGCACACCATATGATGGCGGCCGGCAACGGTTTTCATGAGCTCCATGGTCAGCTGATTATGATCGGTGGCAATGTTTGTGGTAGAGAATACCGGTGCCAGCTCGTGCTGTGCAGGTGCCACCTCGTTGTGCTCGGTCTTCGCAAGAATACCAAGCTTCCATAACTCTTCGTCTAACTCCTTCATGAAGGACTTTACGCGAGGCTTAATCATTCCGAAGTAATGATCATCCATCTCCTGTCCCTTGGAAGGCTTTGATCCAAAGAGGGTACGTCCGGTGTAAATTAAGTCCGGACGACGCTTATATACATCACAGTCAATGAGGAAATATTCCTGTTCCGGTCCAACCGTTGTAATGATGTGCTTTGAAGTTTCATCTCCAAACAATCGTAAGATACGGATGGCCTGCTTATCCAGTGCCTGCATGGAACGAAGCAATGGAGTCTTCTTATCCAATGCCTCTCCGGTGTAGGAACAGAATGCAGTTGGGATGCACAAGGTGTCATCCTTAATGAAGGCATAGCTGGTTGGATCCCAAGCGGTATATCCTCTTGCTTCGAAGGTTGCACGCAATCCTCCGGATGGGAAAGAAGATGCATCCGGCTCGCCCTTGACCAATTCCTTGCCGCTAAACTCCATCATCACCTTGCCACCGGCTTCCGGAGAGATGAAGCTGTCATGCTTCTCTGCCGTGATTCCGGTCATTGGCTGGAACCAATGGGTAAAGTGTGTTGCGCCATGCTCGATTGCCCAGCCCTTCATTGCTTCAGCTACCACATTTGCAGTATCCAACTCTAACGTTGTTCCTTCGTCGATGGTCTTGTGTAGTGCCTTATAGGCATCCTTCGGCAAACGCGCCTTCATCACTTCATCGTTGAATACCATGCTTCCAAAAATTTTTGGTACATCCATTGTGTTTTCCTCACTTTCTTTTTTTAACATCCGCTCTGTCCATAATTCTTCAGCACTCTTGCAGATGGATCGTTGACGTTGCAGTTTTCCCAGTTTTTATTTGGCATCCAGAAGTCCACCACCATGTGGGCTTGGTTTGGATAATATGTTTCAAACAGCTCCCGATATAGCAGTGATTCCTTGGTAAAAGGTACTGCTTCGGTATAGCGTGCTGCTCGCGTTTTGAATTCTTCCTCGGTGTACTTCTTCTCAGCATATGCCTTGATGTAATCCACCATGGAATGGCCCACCGCATCGGAAAAAGCGGCTTTCTCTCGGAACAAAATATCGTCCGGTAAATATTCGAGGCCTTCGAAGGCATGTCGCAACAGGTACTTGCCCTTGTTGTAGACATTCATCTTCTTCTCCGGCGGGATTCGCATCACATAATCTACGAAGTCCAGATCACCGAATGGCACCCGCGCCTCAAGGGAATGTACGGATATGCAACGGTCTGCCCGCAACACATCGTACATGTACAGCTCCCGTAAGCGCTTCTCAGCTTCCTGCTGGAAGCTTTCTGCATCTGGGGCAAAGTCCGTGTACTTATACCCGAAGATTTCGTCCGATATTTCACCGGTGAGCAATACGCGGATGTCGGTACTCTCGTGGATTGCTTTACATACCAAATACATGCCGACGCTTGCTCGAATTGTGGTGATATCGTAAGTTCCAAGTGCTGCAATTACTTCTTCCAAGCTCTCTAGGACAATGTCCTGATTGATGATGACCTCGTGGTGGGTGCTACCGATATAATCCGCCACCTCTTTGGCGTACTTTAAATCAATGGCGTCCTCATTCATACCGATTGCAAAGGTCTCTATGGGTTTTCCCAAATACTTGGTTGCAATTGCGCATACCAAGGAACTGTCTAATCCTCCGCTTAGAAGGAATCCAACCGGTGCGTCCGCGTCCAATCGCTTCTCTACACCGCAGATCAACTTCTCGCGAATGTGTTTGCACACCGTCTCCAATTCATCCGACACATAAGGCTTGCGGGCTGCTAAATCCCGATAGCAGATGAACTGTCCATCCATATAGTAATGTCCGGGTGGGAAAGGAATTACTTTCTTAACCAGGCCTACCAGGTTTTTTGCTTCGCTGGCGAAGCAGATATTTCCAATATCATCAAAGCCATAGAACAATGGGCGAATCCCAATGGGATCTCTGGCTGCAATTAAGCTTTTCTTTCGGCTGTCATAGATGACCATGGCAAATTCCGCATCCAACTTTGCGAACATTTCTACGCCATAGCTTTCATACATTGGCAAAATAATTTCACAGTCACTATCACTTTGGAAGGAATATCCATCCTTACATAACTTCTGTTTCTCTTCTCGAAAGCCATATAACTCGCCGTTACAAATCACCGCATTGCCATGGAGGTGAAAGGGCTGCATGCCTTCCGGGGTTAATCCCATGATCGCCAGTCGCTGGAATCCCAAATAGTAGTCACCGACTTCCTCAATCCGAAAGTCGTCCGGGCCGCGGGAGGTGGTCTTCATGAAGTATTCCAAGAACTCCTCTCTCGTTCCCATATGCTTTGCCATCGCCATTATGGAGCACATTTCTTTTTCCTCTTTTCTTTTTCCTTTTATAACAAAAGGCACCACAGACTACGTATGTTCTGTGGCGCCTTTGCCTTACACATCATTCCATTGTATATTTCGCTTCTTATATAACGAAAAAACGCCGCAAGAATCATCGTTCCTGCGGCGCCTTTGCCTCGTTTCAAGTTGTGTCCATATTACTGAATCCATTTTCACTTGTCAACAACTTTTTTTAAAAAAATTTTTTTACCCCTCACATGAATTTATTTGAATACATGGTTGACAAATTTTGTTTACCCGTTTATCATGTGAAAAAATAAATAGATTGAATCAATGGAGATTCCAAGAGAGGCACCCGCCACTTTTGGGATCTTTTTTTATGAAATGAAATGTAGGAGGAACACATGAACCAGTTATATGATCAGAATCTTGAGCATGACAATTGCGGTATCGGAGCAATCGTTAATATTCATGGAAAGAAAACCCATCAAACCGTATCCGATGCATTGAAAATTGTTGAGAACCTCGAACACCGCGCCGGCAAGGATGCATCCGGAGAAACCGGTGACGGCGTCGGCATTATGCTTCAGATTTCCCACAAGTTTTTCTCCAAGGTAGGAAAAAGCATGCGCATTTCCTTGGGGGATGAGCGGGATTATGGCGTGGGCATGTTCTTCTTGCCGACAGATGCTAAGAGTCGTAACCGTGTGAAAAAGATGTTTGAGATTATTGTAGAGAAAGAGGGTTTGACCTTCCTCGGTTGGCGTGAAGTTCCTACCAATCCTAAGGTATTAGGACAGGTGGCACTCTCCTGTATGCCTTATATTATGCAGGCATTCATTGCCCGTCCAAAGGAGATTTCCAGAGGCTTAGAGTTCGACCGCAAGCTCTACGTGGTACGTCGTGTGTTCGAGCAAACCTGCGAGGACAATACCTATGTGGTTTCCATGTCCAGCAGAACCATCGTTTACAAGGGTATGTTTTTGGTTGGCCAGTTGCGTACCTTTTTCCATGATTTGGAAGATGAAGATTACGAGTCTGCCATCGCTCTGGTGCATTCCCGTTTCTCCACCAACACCAACCCAAGCTGGGAGCGTGCGCATCCAAACCGCTTCATCGTACACAACGGCGAGATTAATACCATCAAGGGTAATGCGGATAAGATGCTGTCCCGTGAGGAGACCATGTACTCTTCCTTCTTGGAAGATGAGATGTCCAAGGTAACTCCGGTCATCAACACCGCCGGCAGCGATTCTGCCATGTTGGATAACACCCTGGAGTTTTTGGTTATGAACGGCATGCCTCTTCCACTGGCTGTTATGATTACCATTCCCGAGCCTTGGCTTCATAACAAGGCCATGGATCAGGCACGCAAAGATTTCTATCAATATTATGCAACGATGATGGAACCATGGGACGGTCCGGCTTCCATCCTTTTCTCTGACGGTGATGTGATGGGTGCGGTACTTGACCGCAATGGTCTGCGTCCTTCCCGTTACTATATTACCAAGGATGGTTACCTCATCCTCTCTTCCGAGGTGGGTGTCCTTCCGGTAGACGAAGCAAATATTTTGAAGAAAGACCGCTTAAAGCCCGGCAAGATGCTTCTGGTGGATACCATCAACGGTCGTCTCATTGACGATGAAGAACTGAAGGCTGACTATGCCACCAGAAAACCTTACGGTGAGTGGTTGGATCAGAACCTGGTACATCTCCACGATTTGACCATCCCGAACCAGCGTCCCCGGAGTTATTCCACGGAAGAGCGTCGTCGCTTGCAGAAAGCCTTCGGCTATTCCTATGAGGATTACAAGGAGACCATTCTTCCTATGGCAATTGGTGGAATCGAAGGCATCGGTGCCATGGGTATCGATACTCCGCTGGCAGCTTTATCCAGCCATCATCAGCCGCTGTTCCATTATTTCAAGCAGCTGTTTGCCCAGGTAACCAATCCGCCCATCGATTCCATTCGTGAAGAAGTGGTCACCTCTGCAACCATCTTCTTAGGAAGCGCCGGCAACGTATTGGAGGAGAAGGCCGAGAACTGTAAGTTACTTCGCATCAACAATCCAATCCTGACCGATACGGATTTATTGAAGATTAAAAATATGAAGGTGGATGGCTTCAAGGTAGAAACCATTCCGATTACCTATTATAAGAACACCTCTCTGGAAAAGGCGTTGGATCACTTGGCGGTAGAAGCAGACCGCGCTTACCGCGATCGTGCCAATGTCATCATCTTAAGTGACCGAGGGGTAGATGAAAACCATGTGGCAATTCCGTCCCTTTTGGCCGTATCTGCATTGCAGCAGCATCTGGTACGAACCAAGAAGCGTACCCGCCTCTCTCTCATCCTGGAAAGCGGCGAGCCTCGAAGTGTCCACCACTTCGCTACCTTGTTGGGCTACGGTGTGTCTGCAATCAACCCATACCTGGCACTGGAAACCATTGGGGAATTAATTGAGGATGGACTTCTGGACAAGGATTACTATGCGGCTGTGGATTCCTACAACCACGCAGTGATCTCCGGCATCATCAAGATTGCTTCCAAGATGGGTATTTCCACCATCCAGTCCTATCAGGGTGCCAAGATTTTCGAGGCCATCGGTATCAACCGAGATGTCATCGATCGTTACTTCACCGGAACGGTAAGTCGTGTGGGTGGTATCGGTCTTGCGGATATTCAGGCAGATGTGGAGTATCTCCACGACAAGGCCTTCGATCCGTTGGAGTTATCCTTGGATACCACTCTCGATAGCAGCGGAAGCCATAAGATGCGTAGTTCCAAAGAGGAACATCTCTATAATCCGAAGACCATCCACCTGTTGCAGATGGCCACACGGACCGGCAACTACGATACCTTCAAGGAATACACCAAGTCCCTGGAAGAATTCGACAATGCCATGGCACTGCGCAGCTTGATGGATTTCAAGTTTGCAAAAAAGCCACTTCCGCTGGAAGAAATAGAATCCGTGGACTCCATTGTAAAACGCTTTAAAACCGGTGCCATGAGTTACGGCTCCATCTCCAAGGAAGCCCACGAAACACTGGCAATTGCTATGAACATGATCTCCGGCAAATCCAACACCGGTGAAGGTGGTGAGGATGAAAGCCGTCTTACGGTAGGTAAAGATGGTTTGGATCGTTGCTCTGCCATCAAGCAGGTTGCTTCCGGACGATTCGGTGTTACCAGCCGTTATCTGGTATCCGCCCAGGAAATCCAGATCAAGATGGCCCAGGGTGCAAAGCCGGGTGAAGGTGGACATCTTCCGGGCAAGAAGGTATATCCGTGGATTGCCAAAACCAGACTCTCCACACCGGGTGTATCCCTCATCTCACCGCCACCACACCACGATATCTATTCCATCGAGGATTTGGCGGAATTGATATATGATTTGAAAAACGCCAACAAGAACGCGCGGATTTCCGTCAAGCTGGTATCCGAAGCCGGCGTTGGTACCGTAGCTTCCGGTGTTGCCAAGGCAGGTGCCGGTGTCATCCTAATCTCCGGCTACGACGGAGGAACCGGTGCTGCACCAATCACCTCCATTCAGAATGCCGGTATGCCTTGGGAATTAGGTTTGGCCGAAGCACATCGTGCACTGATTGAGAACGGCTTGCGCAATAAGGTTGTCATTGAGACCGACGGAAAGCTGATGAGCGGTCGTGATGTCGCCATCGCAGCGATGCTTGGTGCCGAGGAATTCGGCTTTGCAACTGCACCACTGGTTTCCATGGGTTGCGTTATGATGCGTGTCTGCAACAAGGATACCTGTCCGGTTGGAATTGCAACACAGAATCCGGAACTGAGAAAGCGTTTTGCCGGCAAGCCGGAATACGTTGTAAACTTCATGAAATTTATTGCCCAGGAGTTGCGTGAATATATGGCACGCCTCGGGGTTCGTACCTTAGATGAACTGGTGGGTCGCACCGATTTGTTATGTGCCCGCACCGACTTAAATACCAGAGACGCCAAGTTGGATTTAACTGCTATTCTTGAGAATCCATTCGTCGGCAAGGACTATCGCATCTCATATGACAAGAAGCAGATGTTTGATTTTGCCTTGGCACAGACCTTGGATGAAAAACAGGTCATCCCACATTTTGCCAAAGCATTGGCATCCGGCGAAGGTGGCGAGTTCGACATCCAAGTTACCAATACCGATCGTGCCTTCGGTACCTTGTTTGGTGCAGAAGTTACCCGTCATACCTCGGGTGCTCTGGAGGAAGATATGTACCGGATTCACTGTCATGGAGCCGGTGGCCAGAGTTTCGGTGCCTTCGTACCACAGGGTGTTACCCTTACCCTCGAAGGTGACAGCAACGACTACTTCGGCAAGGGATTATCCGGCGGTAAGTTAGCCGTATTCCCGCCACAGAATCACGGATACGCAGCCAGCGAGAATGTTCTGATTGGTAATGTTGCTCTCTATGGCGCCACCAGTGGAAGCGCCTATATCAACGGCTTAGCCGGCGAGCGATTCTGCGTTCGAAATTCCGGAGCAACTGCTGTTGTGGAAGGCTGCGGCGATCACGGTCTCGAATACATGACCGGCGGACGTGCCGTTGTCCTCGGACCGGTGGGCAAGAACTTTGCAGCCGGCATGAGTGGCGGCGTGGCTTACGTATTGGATGAGAACGCCAACCTCTATCGTCACCTGAACAAATCCATGGTTTCCTTGGAAAGTGTATCAGATAAATATGACGTCTTAGAGTTGAAGGAGCTCATTCACCAGCATGTACTCCATACCGGATCCGAGAAGGGCAAGAAAATCTACGAGAATTTCAGCGATTATCTGCCGAAGTTCAAGAAAATCATGCCTTATGATTACAAAAAGATGATGATGACCATCGTACAGATGGAAGAAAAAGGATTAAGTAGCGAACAGGCAGCAATGGAAGCCTTCCATATGGTAACTACTGCAAATTAGGAGGATATTCATGGGAAAAGCAACCGGATTTTTAGAATATGAACGTGTGGATGCCACAGCCATCCCACCCAAAAAACGAATCAAGGATTTCCGTGAATTTCACGTATCCTTAACCTTGGAAGAACAAAAACGACAGGGGGCTCGCTGCATGGAATGCGGCGTTCCCTTCTGCCAATACGGAGAAGCAATCCGTGGCATGACCAGCGGATGCCCGCTCCACAACCTGATTCCGGAATGGAACGATTTGGTATTTCGCGGTAACTTCGAACAGGCCTATATCCGCCTGAAGAAGACCAGTAATTTCCCGGAGTTTACCTCCCGGGTTTGCCCGGCCTTGTGCGAGAAGGCTTGTACCTGCGGATTAAACGGGGATGCGGTCTCCACCAAGGAGAATGAGAAAGCCATCATTGAGTATGCCTATGAGCATGGGTTTGCCGGCCCGAAGCCACCGCAGGTACGTACCGAGAAGCGTGTTGCCGTCATCGGTTCCGGCCCAAGTGGTCTGGCTGTTGCAGATCAGTTAAATCAGCGTGGCCATGATGTTACCGTCTATGAGCGCAACGATGCCATCGGTGGTTTGTTGCGATACGGCATTCCAAACATGAAGTTAGAGAAGCACATCATCGACCGTAAGGTAGCGGTGATGGAAGCAGAAGGTGTTCATTTTGTTGTGAACGCAAATGTTGGAAAAACAACAGATATGAAGAAGTTGCAGAAGGATTATGACGCCATTGTACTCTGCTGCGGTGCTTCCAATCCACGGAACATCGAAGCACCGGGACGCGAGGGTGCCGACATCTATTACGCCGTAGACTTCTTAGCAGCTACAACCAAGCGTCTGGTGGACGGAGCACTTCCGGAAGAAGCCTTTGCTGATAAGGATTTTGCCAATGCCAGAGGCAAGGATGTCATCATCATCGGAGGTGGTGATACCGGTAACGACTGTGTGGGCACCTGTGTCCGTCATGGTGCCAAGTCCGTCACCCAGCTTGAGATGATGCCGGAACCACCGGTAGAGCGTCTTGAGAGCAATCCTTGGCCACAGTGGCCACTGGTGAAGAAGACGGATTACGGCCAGGAAGAATCTGCTGCTGTCTTCGGTCAGGACCCTCGCCTCTACACCACGACCGTCAGCGAGTTCATTCGTGATAAGAAAGGGAACTTGAAGAAAGTGGTGCTGGTATCCCTGAAATCGGAAACAGATAAGAAGACCGGCCGTCGCATGATGATTCCGGATGAATCCACCAAGCGAGAAGTGCCTTGTCAGTTGGTATTAATTGCTGCCGGATTCCTAGGAAGTGAATCCTATGTTACCAAAGCCTTCGGTGTAGATGTCAACGAGCGCACCAATGTGAAGACTGGAGATGCAGATCACAAAACCAACGTCGCAGGTATCTTCACCGCCGGAGATATGCACACCGGTCAGTCCTTGGTTGTGAAGGCCATCGCTGAAGGTCGTGCTTGTGCAGCAGAAGTAGATGCATACTTAATGGGATATACAAATCTATAAAATAACGGGCAGGAATCATCCTGCCCGCTTTCTTTACTTGTATTGTTCTTCGATTTTTGTAATTTCATCTTCGCCATGGAATGTGATGGTCGCTTCGCTCTCTGCAACTTCTTCCATTGCTAGTTTTCGAGTTCACTATTTAACTTAACGTACAAATTGGAGATATTATAACGACACAGCTATCTCCTCAAATTTGTCTGCTGAACTATCAAACTCAAAATTACCACTTACATCTTTTCTCCCTCTATACCATATTCCCATATCATCTTTTGCAAGATAAAAACTATAATACCTCATCACTAAATCTGGATTAATTCTTCTATACCTTTGTTTCTGAAACCTTTCATAATCTGTTGGAGCAAAACAATCATTGTAGTGCAATTCACCAAATACATTTAGTACATAGCATTCTCCCTCTATTTCACTCAAAACCTCAAAGGTTTCGCCTAAATATTGAATAAACAATTCCCTTTCTTCTCTTGCTAATGTATGTCGCAATTTTATCATTTTGTCCACACTCCTAATGGAAATCCCATTTCGTTCTCTAATCTCCA
>JAILOI010000095.1 GCA_024690885.1 Lachnospiraceae bacterium | reverse complement strand
CCGCTCATTGGATCTGCCGGAGTTTCCGCAGTACCGATGGCTGCTCGTGTATCTCAGAAGGTGGGTGCGGAAGAAGACCCAACCAACTTCCTGTTGATGCATGCCATGGGACCAAACGTTGCCGGAGTTATCGGTACAGCCGTTGCGGCCGGTGTATTCATGGCAATCTTTGGGGTTTAATTGACGTAAGAGATTTACTTACTAACGAATTTATATGGAGGAAAAATAAATGGCAGATATTAGTCCAAAGCCAGTGAAAATTACTGAGACCGTTCTCAGAGATGCCCATCAGTCACTGATTGCAACTCGTATGCCAACATCCATGATGCTTCCAATCGTGGACAAGATGGACAAGGTTGGATACAACGCAGTTGAGTGCTGGGGTGGTGCTACATTTGATGCATGTCTTCGTTTCTTAAAGGAAGACCCATGGGATCGTTTGCGCAAGTTGCGTGATGGTTTCAAGAACACCAAGTTACAGATGTTATTCCGTGGACAGAACATCTTAGGATACAGTCAGTATCCGGATGACGTGGTAGAGTACTTCGTTCAGAAGTCTATCGCCAATGGTATTGACATCATTCGTATTTTCGATTGCTTGAATGATATCCGTAACTTACAGACCGCTGTCAATGCCACCAACAAGGAGAAGGGCCATGCACAGGTTGCATTGTCTTATACCTTGGGTGAGGCTTATACCTTAGATTATTGGAAAGATATTGCAAAGCGTATCGAGGAGATGGGTGCAAGCTCTATCTGTATCAAGGATATGGCAGGTCTTTTGGTTCCGGCAAAGGCTTCTGAATTGGTAAGCGCTTTGAAGGAATCTACCGATCTTCCAATCGAGTTACATACCCACTATACCTCCGGCGTTGCTTCTATGACCTACTTGAAGGCAGTAGAAGCAGGCTGCGATATCATCGACTGTGCTATGAGCCCATTCGCACTTGGTACCTCTCAGCCGGCAACGGAAGTTATGGCTGCTGCGTTTGAGGGAACTCCATACGATACCGGATTTGATCAGGAACTTCTTTCTGAAATCGCTGATTACTTCCGCCCATATCGTGAAGAGTGTATCGAGAGTGGCTTGATGTCCACCAAGGTTCTTGGCGTTAACATCAACACCCTTCGTTACCAGGTTCCCGGTGGTATGCTTTCCAACCTGATTTCTCAGTTGAAGGAGCAGGGCAAGGAAGACAAGTTACGCGATGTTTTGGAAGAAGTACCGCGTGTTCGTAAAGACTTGGGTGAGCCACCACTGGTTACGCCATCTTCTCAGATTGTTGGTACACAGGCTGTATTTAACGTATTGATGGGTGAGCGTTACAAGGTTGCTACCGAGCAGACCAAGGATATCTTACTTGGTAAGTATGGTCAGACCGTTAAGCCATTCAATCCGGAAGTGGTTGAGAAGGTACTTGGCGCTGACAAGGATAAGGCAATTACCTGCCGTCCTGCAGATTTACTTGAGCCGGGCTTGGCAAAGTTCGAGGAAGAGTGCAAGCAGTACAAACAGCAGGATGAGGACGTATTGTCCTATGCGTTATTCCCGAAGGTTGCTACGGAGTTCTTTGAGTATCGTCAGGCTCAGCAGACCAAGGTGGATCCTGCAATTGCAGACAAGACCAACGGAGCTTATCCGGTCTAATCTGGTTGATTTTATTCCCGGTTCGAGGACATCTTCGGACCGGGATTTTTTCTTGGGCAAAACTTGTTGCGTCCGGGAAAATATGATACCTTGGTGCTATAGGAGGATGATTCATGGCAGGCAATCAATCAGCAATGGAACAAAAAGAACAACAAGCGGTGAATTATATCAGAGCCCATGCCGATTTAGGAGATGTGGCGGTGGTAACCAAGCTCTATGAGCAGTTGGTTTCTTCCAATACGTTTCAGACACGCATTGGGCAATCCTTCTTAGCAGAATTGGAAGGAATCATCGGCGGGGAGGAACATCCCATGCCGGAGTCGGATGCCCGGGTAATGGAGCCGACGATTAAAATGTATACCAAGACAGAAGTATTAGCGGAGCTTAAGAAGGTGAAGGCCATCCAGGAGCGGAAGGTGCAATTGCTTACGGTCTCTACGGTTATCTTAAGTGTGATGGTGGTGATTATGCTGGCCATCTCCCTTACCAGTAAGTTGCCAACGATTGTGAATTACAAGGATATGGTGACAGACGAATATGCCGGTTGGGAACAGGAGTTGCGCAGTCGAGAGGACGAGGTTCGTCGCAGAGAACAAGAACTTCTGGAGAAGGAAAGCCAGTTTGTGGAATCGATGGAACAACAGACACCAAGTGTTACCTATGATACCGAGAATATGGATGCGCTGGAAGAAGCACCGACAGACGAAATGGAGGTAGTTGACGATGGGGAAACGGAAAGTCCTAGTGGTCGACGATGAGAGTCGTATGCGTAAATTGGTGCGGGATTTTTTGACCAAAGATGGATATGAGGTTTTGGAAGCTGCGGACGGAGAAGCGGCATTAGATGTCTTCTATGAGCATCCGGATATCGCACTGATTTTATTGGATGTTATGATGCCGAAATTAAACGGCTTTGAAGTATTAAAGGAAATCCGGCAGACCTCCCAGGTTCCGGTTTTGATGCTTACGGCCAAGGGAAGTGAAGAAGATGAACTTCAGGGATTCTCCTTGGGCGTCGATGAGTATATTACCAAACCTTTTAGCCCGAAGATTCTCACTGCCCGGGTAGGTGCAGTGATTCGAAGAAGTCATCCGGAAACCGGCGAGGAAACGATTATGGATGTGGGCGGAATTCTGATTGATTCTCATGCCCATAGCGTTACCGTGGACGGAAGCCAGGTGATTTTGTCGGTGAAGGAGTTTGATTTATTGCTGTTTCTAGCAGAGAATCGTGGGATGGCGTTATCCAGAGAACAGATTCTCAATGCGGTATGGAATTTCGATTATTTCGGAGATGCCAGAACCATTGATACCCACATCAAGAAACTACGTAGTAAGTTAGGCAGTAAAGGCAGTTATATCAAGACTATCTGGGGCTTGGGATACAAGTTTGAAATTGAAGAAGGATAGGAAAAGCAGGAGAAAACCTCCTGCTTTTTTTTATTTCAAATAGTTTAATGGATTATAAAATGTTTTAGAATGCTTTATATAAAAACACAACAGTGTTCAAAAATCAAGAGCAAAATCGTAGTGAATGTATACAAAAAGCCAAAAAGGCTTTCCTACATGTTCAACAAAAAGTCAATATTTTTAGATAAAACTAAAATAATTTAGATAAAAACCATTGACTTAAGTATTTCATGCGCTTAAGATGTATACATAAACGAAACAGCTCGTTTGTTTCAAAGCTATCATTCATAGGAGGGTATAGAATGAAGAAGAAGTTACTAGCAATGACAATGGCTATGTTAATGGGGGCTGTAGCAGTTACCGGCTGCTCCACAACCACTGTTGAAGAGTCAGGGGAAACAGCAGAGGGCACACCTAGCGAAGAAGGGGAAGATGAAACTACCACCGATTCCTTCACCGGCAACGGGGACAAGACCTTGAACGTATTTCTTTACATGCAGGAGCATGAGAAGGAAATCTACAAGGATTTGGTTGCTGAATTCGTAGATGAGCACAAGGATGAAATCAAAGAAGTTGTATTTGAGATTACAACACAGGATGAGTACAACACGAAGATGATTGCAAACATGACGGCCAATGATCTTCCGGATGTGTTCTATGTAGGACCATCTGCCGTTCGTTCTTATGTTGATAACGGATACGTACTTGCATTGGATGATTACGTAGATGCTGATACAGTTGGTAAGGTTTGGGGAACCACTCAGGAAATCTATCGTTACGACGGATCCAATGTCGGAAGCGGAAGCTTATATGCGTTGCCTAAGGATTTATCCTGCTTCGCATTTGCTTACAACAAGGATCTCTTTGATGAAGCCGGATTGGATTATCCGGATCCGGAAAATCCATATACTTACGACGAGTTTATGGAAGTATGTAAGGCATTAACCAAGGATAAGGATGGCGACGGAGAAGTGGATCAGTGGGGCGTTGCAAATGCAAACCAGTTTGGTATGACTCCATATCTTTACTCTAACGGCGTGAAGTTCTTAAGTGACGACATGACCAAGGTGAATGTTGCAAACAACGATCAGTTGAAAGAAGCATTGACCTTCTACACCGACTTAACCATCGAGGGCGTAACTCCTACCGTTGATCAGGACGCTGCACTTGGTGGATACCAGAGATGGTTGGATGGCCAGATCGGTTTCTACGCATGCGGTACTTGGGACGTTGCAGCATTTATGGATGACGCAACCTTCCCATATGAGTGGGATCTCTGCGGATGGCCGGTTGGACCTTCCGGTGACGGAAAGTCTCACACCTGGATGGGCTCTGTTGGATACTGTGTATCTGCTAACAGCGAGAATCCAGATCTTGCAGCTCAGTTGATTGCAAAGCTTTCTACGGATGAGAACGGACAGAAGGCAGTATCCGGAATTACCACCGGAAACTCCATTCAGCTTCCAAACATTGTTGACTTAGCATATGGTGAATTCAAGGATGCAGTCGCAGACGGAACCCTTCCATTCCCAAGCAACATGGATGTTATCTTCGGATACTTCGATGGCAACGATCACTATGAAGCAGCACTTCAGGAGACGGATTACACCTACAATGCAGAGTGGTTCGATCCGTTCTGGCAGGGTGTTTCCAATATCCAGAGTGGTGATATTACGGTAGAAGAGTTCTTGCAGGAAGTAGAGCCTGAGATGCAGTCTGCATTAGATAATGCGATTGAATTACAGAATTCTGCAACCAATTAGTCGAACAGCGTAAAAGCTAGAGATGATATATGGGCCCCTTGCGCTTGTGAGGGGCTCGTATTGGGTAAAAGATGATAGGAGTAAGTGATATGACAGGCAAAAAGTCAAAAACACAACTGTCTGCAATGGCAAAGAGAGAAGAGCGTTGGGCATGGTTATTCATCGCTGCGCCTTTTATCGGATTCTTATGCTTTATGGCATATCCGATTATTTTTGCAATCATTGTCAGTCTCAGTCGTTGGACCGGAATCAATTCCTTGTGGGGAAATATTGTAGGGTTCCGTAATTATATTGAGATTTTCCAGGATGCGAAGTTCTGGAAGTCAATGTTAACAACAATTATCTACATGATTGGTATTCCAATCGGAATGATACTGGGGGTTACCATTGCAATGGGCCTAAACCGTAAGATTCCGGGACGCAGAGTATTGACAACCATGTATTATGTACCGGTAGTTTCTTCCTTGGTTGCAGTATCAATCCTGTGGGCATGGGTATTCAATTATGATTACGGTTTGCTCAATACCTTGATTAAATTTTTGACCGGTGCACACGGACCGAATTGGTTGGCCGATGAAGTGATGGTGAAGGTGGCGATGATCATCTTCATGACATGGAAGGGCTTAGGCAGTTCCATTATCTTATACCTGGCCGGACTTCAGAATATCCCAAGAGATTATTATGAAGCAGCGGAAATCGACGGAGCGGGAAGCTGGGCAAAGTTTGCCAACATTACCTGGCCGTTGTTATCCCCGGTTACCTTCTATATCTTAATCACCTCGCTGATTGGTGGTTTCCAGGTATTCGTCGAAGTACAGGTTATGGCTTCCAATGGTGGTAAGAATTACTCGGCAGCAACCGTTGTATTCTATCTCTATGAAAAGGCATTCAAGAACGGACAGTTGGGTTACGGCAGTGCGATTGCAGTAATCTTAGCAATTATTATCTTCATTATTACGGCCATTAATTTCCATGGTCAGAACAAATGGGTGAAGACCATAGATTAGGAGGGCGGACAATGAGTAAGAGTAAAGTAAAAACAGCTACCGCCGGCAAGAACGATTACGTCACCGACAAGGTAGTGACACCAAAAGAAAAAGCCATAAATGCAGTGGTATTTATTGTTTTGGCATTATTGGCCGTCATCATGGTATTCCCTTTGGTTTACATGGTGTTGACGTCCTTTATGACCAAGAACCAGATTTTATCCGGACATCTGACCTTGATTCCTGATCCGGTCTTGATTGGTAAGTATTCGGAAGTATTAAGCAAGGGTCAGTTCATTAGCGGTATTTTGAACACCATCAAGGTGGAGATTCCGGTCTTGATTGTGGGCGGATTTACCTCCTCCCTGGCAGCCTTTGCATTTGCCAAAATGAATTTCAGGGGCAAGGACAAGTTCTTCCTGGCTTTGCTTGCAACCATCATGATTCCATTTGCGGTTGTCATGATTCCCCAGTATGTATTGTTTACCAAATTGGGATGGACCAATTCCCTGTTGCCACTGATTATTCCGGGATTGTTTGGTAATGTCAGCATGATTTTCTTCTTGCGTCAGAACCTCTACAGCATTCCGTCGGATTTAATGGATGCAGCAAAGCTGGACGGTTGTTCCTATTTTGGTACCTATTGGAGAATTTTCCTTCCATTGATGAAGGGTGCCTTGGGTACCCAGTTGATGTTATGGTTCATGGGCATCTGGAACGATTATTTGGCACCGACCATTTTCTTGCGTAGTGAAGCAAACTGGACCTTGCAGGTAGTCATTCGATCCTTCAATTCTTACTATGCAATCCAGAGTGATTATGCGCTGATTATGGCAGCGTCCGTAATTGCAATGATTCCGACCTTGTTGCTCTTCTTTATTTTCCAGAGAGTAATCATTGAGTCCATTGCAATCAGTGGTATTAAGTAGTTTGTTTTGATGCGGCGGGGAATATCCTTCCTTGCCGCAGATGAAGTAAAGTAAGGAGCAGATGTAGATGACGGAACAATATATGAATAATCCGGTGATTCGTGTACTGAATCGTTGTACGGATTTGGTGGTTCTGAATTTATTATTTTTGCTATGCAGCCTGCCAATCGTTACGATTGGGGCCGCTCTCAGTGGCATGTATACGGTCACGTTGCGTTCCATCCGTTATGGAGACGGGTATGTGATTCCCACCTTTTTCAAGGGATTTAAGGAGAGCTTTCGCCAAGCAACAATTTCCTGGCTGATTACTTTGGGCGTGGGTGTTCTGTTATTTGTAGATGTACGGTTCTGGTCTGCCATGGATGCAGGGGTGGTAGGCTCTACCATGATGATGGTATCCATTGCGGTTGGAATCCTGTTTTTGATGGTAGCAAGTTGGGCCTTTCCGCTGATTGCCAAGATGGAAGATTCCTTGGGCCATATGTGGCAGAATGCCTTGAAGATGGCAGTGGGATACTTTTTCCCATATACCATCGTGTGCGTTGGATTGCCTGTGGTTGCCTGCTATCTGGCGTATATCAACGGACCGATGCTGATGCTCATGTTGATATTGGGCTTTGCAACAATTGCGTATTGCTGTTCCTTCTTCTTTTATCGGGTGTTTTCCAAACACATTACAGAAGAATCCTTAGGACCGGAGGATGTGTTATATCCCGGCGATGGTGCATCGAGGGAGTAACCAATGGCGGTTTATAAAACAAAAATGAAATGAACAAGGGAGATCATAAACACATGGATAATCAACATACATTCAACAAACCCTGGATTTTGCAGCGCGCAGATCCATACGTGATTTGTCAGGATGGTTACTATTACTTTACAGCGTCAGTACCGGCTTATGACTCCATTGTACTTAGAAGAAGTAAAACCTTGGAGGGCTTGGCCCAAGCGGAAGAGAAGGTGCTTTGGACGAAACATGAAAGCGGCCCTATGAGTGAGCATATTTGGGCACCGGAGATGCATTATCTCTTCGGAAAGTGGTACATCTATTTTGCCGGTGGTGAGAAGGAAGATGTATGGAAGATTCGCCCTTATGTATTGGCCTGTACCGGTAGTGATCCATACCTGGATCCTTGGGTGGAGTGTGGTCCGATGCAGTGTGCGGATGCGGATGAATTCTCCTTCCGTGCATTCTCTTTGGATGCAACCGTGTTTGAAAACAAGGGCGTATACTATTATGTTTGGGCAGAAAAGGTGGGCGTTGGTCGTCAGATCAGCAACCTCTACATTGCACGTATGGAGTCGGCAACAAAACTGGCAACCGTACAGGTGCTTTTGACCACACCGGACTATGACTGGGAGCGGGTTGGCTTCTGGGTGAACGAAGGTCCTGGTGTATTAAAGCATGACAATCGCATTTTCCTTACGTATTCTGCCAGCGAAACCGGCGCTTGCTACTGTGTGGGTATGTTAAGCTGCGATTGCGACAGTGATTTACTGGATCCATTGAGCTGGAAGAAGGAACGTCAACCGGTATTGGCGACGGATGCTTCCCTGGGACTTTATGGACCTGGTCATAACTGCTTCACCAAGGATGAAACAGGGCGGGATATTATGGTTTACCATGCCCGTTTGGAAGAGAAAATTGAAGGAAACCCGTTGTACAATCCGAATCGCCACGCGTTCTATTTGCCGGTGGTTTGGGATGCAGAGGGACAACCGGTTTTCCGTTACGATAATCAGTAAAGAGAGTTCACTATGAGAAAACAAATGATATGGGCATTGGCGCTATCCGTTATGTTCTGCGTGTGCGCTTGTGCCAATCGTATACCTACTATGGAAACAGGGGCGGAGGCTAGTCTGGAAGAAATCCGGAAGCAAAATCAAAGCCTTGGAGTTTCCTGCCATGATCCCCAGGTGATTTATGCGGATGGTAGTTATTATATGACCGGATCCCATCAGGTGTTGGCAAAATCAGAGGACTTGATGTCCTGGGATTATCTGGCAAACGGAAGTGCCAAAAACTACATTTCCAACTTATATTCCGGGGATTTGGAAGCTTTTTCCTATGTAGGGAAAAATGAGGACGGTGGATACTCGGTATGGGCCGGCAATATCTATTACAACGAGACGATGGGAAAGTATTGCCTGTATTTTTGCACCAGTTCCACTTATATTAAGTCCACCCTGGCATTGGCCGTTTCGGACACGCCGGAGGGACCCTATACCTATACCGATACCTTGCTTTATTCCGGCTTTTCCAAGAAGGAAGCGGATGCGACCAATCTCTATGATATCTTAGGAGATGCGGATGACAGCCGGTATTTCAAACTGGGTGGTTATAACAATCAGCTTTGGCCGAATTGCATCGATCCGGCCATCTATGAGGACGCTGAGGGGCGTCTGTGGATGGTGTATGGTTCCTGGTCCGGCGGCATTTTTGAACTGGAACTGGATAAAAAGACGGGACTTCCCATACATCCTGAGGCGGATGCTTCGGCAGGAGTAGATCCGTATTTTGGGTACCATCTCATTGGTGGAGGGCATCATGCGTGTGAGGGCGTATATATGACCTATGTTCCGGAAAATGGCTACTATTACTTATTCGCATCCTATGGTAATCTACAGAGAGAGGGCGGATATCAGATTCGTCAGTTCCGCAGCAAATCAGCGACAGGTCCTTTTGTGGATGCGGCCGGTAAGACCCTAGGAAGTGAAGAAGATTACTACGCTTATGGGTTAAAGATGGCTGGAAACTATGACTTTCCATCCTTGGAGAATGCTTATATGGCTCCCGGTGGACAATCCGTATTTACCGGTGCAGATGGAAGGTCTTATATGGTATACCATCAACGTTTTGATCGGGGAGATGAATACCATGAGCCGCGGGTGCATACCATGTATTTAACTTCGGATGACTGGTATGTCATGGCACCTTTTGCTTACAACGAAAGCGAGAGCGATGCCGTGGAGGTTTCCGATGTAGCCGGATGCTTCTATGTAGTGAATCATGAGACGGATGTATCCAATATCATCCATCATTCCGAAGCATTAGAACTAGGAACGGATGGCAGTTTCGGTGCCAATTCCGGGAATACCTATGTGTTGGAGGATGATACGGATGGTTCTGGACTGCATATTGTTATTACTATGAATGGTAGTACGTATCGGGGACCTGTGATTCGTATGACGGATGAAGCGGGCAATCCGGTTCTTTGTTTTATGGCTGCGGGCGATAACAATGAAACCTTATGGGGTGTCAAATATTTAAAGGAAGACTAGAGGAAGTAAGATGGCAAAACTTTACATTAACAACCAAAAGAAAGTATCACACATTCAGCCGGAGATTTACGGACATTTTTCGGAGCATTTGGGTCGTTGTATTTATGAAGGAATCTTCGTGGGGGAAGATTCGGATATTCCCAATGTCAACGGCATGCGTTGCGACGTGGTAAATGCCCTGAAGGAGCTGAAGGTTCCGGTCTTGCGTTGGCCGGGTGGTTGCTTTGCGGACGAGTATCATTGGAAAGATGGCATCGGCCCGAAAGAAACACGGAAAAAGATGGTCAACACCCATTGGGGCGGCGTCGTGGAAGACAACAGTTTTGGTACCCATGAGTTTTTTGAACTGGCTCGCCAGTTGGGTTGCAAGACCTATATCAACGGTAACGTTGGAAGCGGTACGGTACAGGAGATGTCAGAATGGGTGGAGTATATGACCTTTGCCGGTGTATCTCCGATGGCTGATTTACGTAAGGCCAATGGACATGAAGAGCCTTGGCGCATCGATTATTTTGGTGTTGGAAACGAGAACTGGGGCTGTGGCGGTAACATGCGTCCATCGTATTATGCGGATTTGTATCGTAGATTCCAGACCTATGTGCGGACCTATGATCCGAATCGTCCCATTCAGAAAATCTGCGGCGGTGCCAATGTGGATGACTATCATTGGACCAAGACGGTGTTGGATGTGACACACGACCACACACCGGAAGCGTTTCATGGCTTTATGGACGGCTTATCATTGCATTATTACGTGCATCCGGAAGGATGGGAGATGAAGGGTAGTGCCACGGAATTTGATAATGCAACCTGGTACAAGACCTTGGGCAAGGCCTTGTACATGGATGAGCTGGTTACCAAGCATGGCAAAATCATGGATACCTATGATCCGGATAAGAAGATTGGCATGATTGTGGATGAGTGGGGCACCTGGTTTACGTGTGAACCGGGCACCAATCCGGGATTTTTGTATCAGCAGAATACAGTACGTGATGCGTTGGTTGCGGGACTTACCCTAAACATCTTTAATAAGCATTCGGATCGCGTAAAGATGGCGAACCTGGCACAGATGGTGAATGTCTTGCAGTCCGTCATCCTGACTGAGGGAAATCAGATGATTAAGACGCCGACCTATCATGTCATGCACCAGTATCGTTATCATCAGGATGGCGAACTGCTGGCTTCTGATTTGCTGGAGAATGAAATCATCACATCCGAGGAGTGGGAGATTCCGAAGGTGACGGAATCTGTTTCGGAAGATAGAGATGGTATCATTACCATTACCTTGAATAACTGCAGTGTATCCGATGCGGAAGAAGTGCGTATTACCTTTGCAGAGGGGGATTATCAGGTGTGTGAGGCAACGGTGGTGACCGGAGAAATGCATGCACACAATACCTTTGATGCACCGGATGTGGTAACAGAAACAGCATTTGATGCATATGAAAGCAAGGATGGAGCGTTGGTGGTAACCCTTGCACCGGCAAGTGTCACCCTGCTTCGTGTGAAAAGAGGATAAACACATATGGGACATGGATTGGAGTTTGTAAAAGAACCACCAAAGGATTGTCTAAATTCAGAGGCCGGGCGCATGCAGCCCGGCCTTTGGATGACCCACGATCCGGCGGCGTATTATGACAAAGAGAAGGATCTGTATTATATCTATAGCACCGGTGCCATCGGGAAAGTCTCCAAGGACTTGGTGCATTTTACCTCCATCGGCAAGGTGGTTTCCCACGTGCCGACAGAAGCGAAGGAGTGGACCGGGAGTGAAGATATCTGGGCGCCGGATCTTGTGAAAGTAGGCGATGAATATCGTCTCTATTGCAGCAATTCTTCCTGGGGTGTGCAGCGCTCCTGTATCTTTTTGGCTGTATCGGATTGCCCCGAGGGTCCTTTTGAACCCCGTGGTATCGTGCTGAAATCCGAGGATTGCTTACCGGTGAATGCCATTGATGCGAATATTATTCGGGACCATCACACCGGGGAGATGTATATGCTCTACGGTTCCTTCTGGGGTGGATGTTACGTACTGCCGCTGGAGGAAGAAAGCGGCTTATCCAAGCATGTAGCCTCTGCAAATTGGAGTCTGACGAAAGAAGGCACGGTGCGTGAACCGTTGGAAGATATCATCGGTACCTGTGTGGCGAAGCGTCCGGCTTGGATGAGTGGTGCCATCGAGGGCCCATACATGATTTATCGGGAAGAAACGGGGGATTATTATCTGTTTGTTTCCTATGGTTCCTTAAAAACCGACTATCAGATTCGTGTGGGACGATCGAAGTCCATCACAGGGCCTTTTGTGGATGCAAGAGGTCGCAGCCTTCTGGATGTAGAAGACGGGGAGAATTCGGTTGGAAATTTAATTATGGCTGGATATCAGTGGAATGATGGTGTACCATATATGGCACCGGGACATAATTCTGTGGTTCGTGGCAGAGGAGGAGATACCTTCCTGGTTTGTCACCTGCGGGAGAAGAATTTTACCCCGGGAATGAATGAACCGTCGACGATGCAGGTACGCAAGCTTTATTTTTCTGCCGATGGCTGGCCTTATGTGGCACCGGAAGTGTATGCGTTGGATGTGGAGGACATGGAAGAAACATCCCTAACCGGAAGTTTCGAACGCATTGATTTTCATTCCACTTTGCCACAGGGGATTTCAGTTGCAACCCCTATGAAATTGGGGCAGGATGGCTACTTTGAACATTGTAGCATCCAGGGCACCTGGAAGAAGGTCGATGCATCCACCTTGGAGATTTCTTACGGCCCTCATAGAGAAGAGGT
>JAILOI010000094.1 GCA_024690885.1 Lachnospiraceae bacterium | reverse complement strand
CCTTCAGCCACTGTTCCTACTTCACCCTACGTTCCGGCGGCAAGACCCTGGTCACTTTCTTATTTGACTCGGTCTTCACCTGGGTGATTATGGCGCCTCTGGCCTTCGTGTTGGCCCACTTTACCACCCTTGGTATTGTTACCATCTTCTTTTTGGTGCAGTCCACAGAGTTGATCAAGAACATCATTGGGTTCTTCATGGTGCGCAGCAACGTCTGGCTGGTCCAGATGGTTTAGGTTTCTCCGGTTCTCCCGCGTGGTCGCTTTCGGTGTAGACGGAACGGACACATACAAAAATAATAAGGGTATGCTCATGACGAGCATACCCTTTTATTTTTTAGTGCCGACGTCTCCACAGACACGCTACAACGCATCCCATGTATACCGAAGGCTCAGCTTTTTAGAAATACTTCTTGTAAAGGTCCTCTACAAATGGTACCTGAATCTTCTTGTAGCGTAATGCGTTTAAGGACAACATTAAGAAGATTAAGAACTCCAACCATCCGATTACAGTAGAAATGATGGATAGTAAGCTTCGAATGGAAGAGAAGTATACATCAATTCCAATGGTACTTAACAGGTTTGAGATGACGCTCAAGGTATCGTTTGGAAGGTTCAAAATCTTGTAAAAGATAGAGAACAGGATGGATAACATCAAGGACTTTACCGTTGCGGAAGTGATGTATTCGTCCTTGGCAATCAATATTGCATAACCAAGTAATAACAACAATGGAGTATATCCACCGAAATAACCGCAAATGAATGCGAACGCAGCAATTAAGCTGACACGAATGCCTTCCTTGGTACGAGGAATATCGTTACCACTGAAGTTGGTTTCCTTACCGAAGGACTTTACTTCCTGAATGGTCTGATTGATGGTATCCTTGGCAACGTTTGCTGCCTCGTTCGCCATACGTGCCACCTGGGAATCTTCCTGGTTGGTATTTGCTGCATTGTTTGTTGTGTTCTCTGTTGTACTCACTCTAAGTTCCTCCTTATTATGAAAATCTTTATACTTCACCACCCCTGTGAGATAGCGCGTTGCGTTTCCCCTCGTTGCTCATATTTTCACTCTAAGCGGATTCCCAACTAATAAACAGTTTATAGAATACTGGACTTAAAAGCAATACAACTTATAGTTGAATTCTATGCAATCACCCGACGTATCATTCCTTAGAGAATAATCTCCATCACCCGTTCTTTGGTCTTCATGCCCATCTTCTCATAGAAGCGTTCGGCTCCATCATTCCCATCCCATACACACAGGGTCACTTCGTAGCACCCCATCGCAGCTGCCTGCGCTTTCACATGTTCAAAAAGTGCTTCACCCACATGCTGTCCTCTGGCACTCTCATCCACACACAAGTCATCAATATAAAGTTGCTTGTAATGCACCATATTGTTGGCGTCTGCCGGTGTTTCCTTTAATACACAGAAGGCATAGCCAATCAGATTGTCATCCTCATCGGCCGCCACATAGATGGGACGATTGGGATCTGCCAGAATCTCTGCCAGATCTTCTTTGGTATACTTGGTGGTTCCGGACACAAAAATATCCGGGCGAATTGCTGCGTGTATTTCCAACACCTGCTGCAGCAATGCAATCATACGGTCAAAATCTTTCTCACTTGCACTTCGAATCTTCATCGATTTTCCTCCCCTGCACTTAACGCACTTAACGTTCTTCCATCATCTTACGTATTCCTTTGACAATGCCGCGGACGACCGCATACACTGCAAAAAACAACAGGAATCCACCCAGACCGAATACAATATCCGCAAAATCCATTGCTCCTGTATGGGTAATGCCCTGTCCGATTTCAATGGCGAATGTCAGTCCCACCAACAAGGTAAATACATAAATCCATGAAATCACCAGTACATGGTCATGGGATGCAAGATACTGAAACAATGCATGGGTCACAAAGACCAGTGCCATTCCAAACAATCCCACCACCAGGAAATGTAATTGCTTATCGCTGTAATGCAATTCAAATCCGTCATTGATTCTCATTAGTTTATCATGAATACGTGCAATGTATCCCACAATCAGATATAACAATTCTTTCATACGGTTGAAATTCCTCCTCGGCGCAATCAAACAACTCCATACATGTTCTAAATATAACAAAAAAGCCCCAGACCCGCTTATGCAAGCAGTCCCGAGACCTTCGAAAGTGAGACACGGGGGATTCGAACCCCCGACAACCTGATTAAAAGTCAGGTGCTCTACCAACTGAGCTAGTATCCCATATTATATAGAAAATGCCGGCAAACCCGGCGAAGTTTCTTAACTGGGCTAGTTGGATTCGAACCAACGAATGCAGGAATCAAAATCCTGTGCCTTACCGCTTGGCGATAGCCCAACATTGCCACTAACTAAAAACTTATAAAGGGTGGATAATGGGATTCGAACCCATGGCCTCCAGAGCCACAATCTGGCGCGCTAACCAACTGCGCTATACCCACCATATGTAATGAATTACTACCATGATATCTTATACTGCGGCTACGAAGCTCGAACCTCGTCTAGGACTCGTTCTCGCTAAGGGCTCACGGTAATATAATGTGCCCGAAGGGATTCGAACCCCCGACCCACGGCTTAGAAGGCCGTTGCTCTATCCAACTGAGCTACGGACACATGGTAATAAAAAAGCGGGTGATGGGAATCGAACCCACGTATCCAGCTTGGAAGGCTGGTGTTCTACCATTGAACTACACCCGCAAATCATATAACAGTATTTTTGATGATTTACTTCCTGAATCGGGGTGACAGGATTCGAACCTGCGACCCCCTGGTCCCAAACCAGGTGCTCTAGCCAAGCTGAGCCACACCCCGTTGTTTTCAGGTCTTAACCCGAAACGCAAGACAAATTATATTAAATAAACGGGGCGATGTCAACACCTTTTCCGGAAAAATAAAAGATGTATTTTTCCATATTTTGTCAAACAATTCCGACATTTATAGGTACACAATATTGGCTTTGATCTCACCGGACGCATCCACGTTCAATACGCCATAGGACGGTCTTCTACCCTCCTGACGCGGTCTCGAGATGCTTCCCGGATTCATCACCAGCACACCATCTTCCTGTACCAACTCCGGACAATGGGTATGGCCATAGAAAGCCATATCACATCCATGGGCCTTGGCCGCTGCAATCAGATGCTGGTTATGGTACTGCACATCATAGCGATGGCCGTGGGTCAAAAATATCTTGTGCTTGCCGATCTCCACCACCAAGTCGTCTTCCAATTCCATGGAGAAATCACAATTTCCCCGAACGATGTGCAATGGGCATCCGGCCATACGCTGAATATAATCCCCAAAGCCTTCCGAATCTCCCAGATGAATCATCTCATCCGGCTTGACCAAGTCAATCACCTTCTGCAGGTTGTCATGATGGCCATGGGTATCACTTACTACTAAAACTAACATACTTTCTCTAATTCCAATCTAAGCGCCCGTAGCGCATTTCCTCTGTGGCTGATGGCATTCTTCTGCTCCGCGGTCATCTCTGCGGTAGAGCAACCATATTCATCCACATAGAAAATCGGATCATAGCCAAATCCGTTGCTTCCGGCCGGTTCCCATCCGATATAGCCCTCGATGGTACCTCTCGTGGTAAAAGATGTACCGTCCGGCAAGATACATGCGATTGCACATACAAAGCGAGCGGTCCGCTGTTCCTTCGGGACTCCGTCTAAGCGTTCAATCAGCTTGGCATTCTTAATGTCATAGGAGGTATCCTCTCCTAAATAACGAGCGGAATAGATGCCCGGCTCGCCACCCAAATAATCGATTTCCAATCCGGAATCATCGGCTAATACAATGGCATCCTTGGCCACATCTGCAATGGCAGAGGCCTTAATCATGGCATTCTCTTCAAAGGTGGTTCCGGTCTCTTCCGGGTCCGAAGCAATGCCTTCCTCCTTCATGGTTTTCACGTCCAAATCCAATCCGGCCAAAATCTGTCGTACTTCCCGTACCTTATTCTGGTTTCCGGTTGCAAAAATTACTTTCTGACTCATGTCTCTTCCTTCTGTTCCTCTAACGTCTCCATTACGGCGCGATACAGCGCTTCTGCCGCCCGCTTTTGATACTCATCACTTTCCATTAAATGCCGTTCCTCGGTATTGGTAATAAATCCGATTTCGGCCAGAGCCACCGGCACCTTGGCGGTGCGGATAATCAAAATCTCATCCCCGGCTACCACGCCCTTGCTCTGACTTCCCAAGCTTGCCAGAAGATTGTTCAGGCAGTTCTTGGCAAACGCCTTCGACTTGCCGCTTTCATCACTGACCCGGTACATCACTTCCGTACCATTGATGCTTGATGTCCGGCCGCTGGCGGTGGAATTGATATGTACACTTAAGAATAAATCCGCTTGCAGTCGATTGGCCAGGTTTACACGCTGTGCCAACGCCATATCCGAATCATCCAATCGGGTATAGTATACACCGATATTGGCGTCACAGGAATCAAAATATAGTTTCATCTTCTGAACAATTTCCAGATTCAAATCTTTTTCCAAGACGCCGCTGTGGCTGGCGCCCACATCAATGCCACCATGTCCTGCATCCACCACCACGATATAATCGTAGACTTCATGGGGATCCACAAAGTCGATGTACATGTATTTGTCATCGTAGGTATAGGTCGGCTCATACACGCTATCCAAGGTAATCTCAATCATACCCACGTTGTTGGCACTGCCATAGGTCAAATCCACGATATGATCGCAGCTTCCGGTCATGGGATAATCGTAGAAGTACGTAGTTCCCAAACCCGGAACTAAAATCTGAACGGTATAATACAGATAGTTATTTTTAAAAGAAATTTGTTTGACGTTAACGTTGTCCGGAATCTGCATCCGCAAGTGATGGCTGACCGGCGTTTTCCCCTGGTCCAGCGGGGACTGCTGGCTTTTCTCCGTATTGGCACGAATCAACCCCAAAACAGATTCGCCCATGCTCTCTCCGTTGGCCATCGCCACCTGCTGCTCCATGGCAGAGGCATGCAGGTTCGGACAAAAATACAACACCACGACACACAGCAGGGTAAATAGCACTGACACCGCGGTAATGCTATGAATGATTTTGCGTTCCATGTATGCTTACTCGTTTCCTTTGGTATATGCTTTCAGGCATAGATTTCCGTTGGCCTTCTCTTCCACGTTCTCCCAATCCAAACCATTCCGGCTGATGTAACCCTCGCCGTCTTCGATGTTCACATATCCGGGTTCCATCCGCGCCGACTGATACTCAATCGCCATGGGATGATCTGCTCCCGGTGTCTTCAAGTGGATGACTACCGCAAACTGCTTGCCGGCCAAAACCGACTTGGCAGACTCGAAATCCACGGTATAATATCCGGCATATTCTGCCACACCGCTGGCCACCTTCACACGGCTGGCCAGGGAATGTACGTCCTCATAATCACTGACGAAATAAATCTCATATTCCGTGTTCTTATCCAGGGCATAAAAACCGGCAGCTGCCACCTGTTCCGAGGTGCGCGCGGTATAGATATTGGCCGCAGTTACATCTTCTTTATTATATCCGATTTGCCCATTCCAGCCACATAAATCTGACTGATAAATTCCGGCATAATGTCGGGTATCGTCCAAGTTTACATAGGATACGCTCTGGTCTCCCACATTGGTATCATAGTAGGACACGTAAAACACGCCTGCATCACCAAAGGAGGTACCCCAACTGTTCTGGCAGATAAATGCACCATCCCCCGGTACACCGTTGGAAAAATGGTTGGCGCTGTAGGTATCGTCCCATCCGATGATGACCACATCGTGGTTTGGCGCCTCGCTGCCCATATAACAGTAAGAGTTGGTGTCATCATTGTAATAGGAAGAATCATTCAAATTGGCACCGGACACGTTGGCATAAATGGAGGTGGATACCCCGCCGTATTTGTATACTGCCCACTTAATATCATCAATATCATCCTGTCCAAAAAAGCGGGCCTGCTGCACTCGGGCCACCATCTCTCCCTCGGCATTTTTAGGTCCCTGCCAGGAAAGCAGGTAGGCCAAGGCCATGGTGTAATCGCCGCCCTTTTGATCCACATATGCATACGGCTTGTGCGCCACCATATCATTCTCATCCAGAGTGATTTCCTGCTCCGGCAGAAGGGTGGACTCCAAGGCTTCAATGGAGGCCACTGCCCAACAGGTAGACTGGCTGCCCTGGTTCCGGATGGACGCCGTACGTGACTTTTTGCGCAAGTCATAGGACTTGGGCAAGTTCACGGTCATCACTTCTTCAGAGGCAATGATTTTTACCCGATAGTGCTTGCTGCTCCAGCGGTACTCATATCCAAACATCTTACAGACATCCGACAGCGGTACAAACATCCGCTTCTCCAAAAGAATGGGCGCCGTACTAAGCTTCACCACCTCTTCTTCCAGCAGAGCCGATGACTGATTTAAGAAAAAGGACGCACTTTCCCCACCCCGTTCTACAAACAATCGATTGCCCTCGTACACCCGGGCACTGCAGGAAAACATCTCGCGCAAAAAGGCCGGAGAAACCATGACCTGCAGATGATCGTTGAGATACACATCCTTGTAGGAAAAGTTATAGTCCTCATCGTTTACATAGATATTCAGAAGCTTTGCCTCGTTCACACTTCTGGCAATCAACGGGTAGAACACGTCCGACTCTAACTGTGCGCCACGGAAGGTTTCCACCGAGCTGTAATCTTCTCCAAATGTATTCAGTTTTACCAGCAATAATAAGACCAAGATCACCACGTAGATGAACAGTCGTCTGGTAAATTTCATAACTGTCTCCTATTTTTTCTTCGGCGGCTTCGGGCCTAAATACTGATAGAAATAGGTCTTAAGCATACCGTTATATAGTTTCCGGTTCTTGTCCGCTTTCCGCCCCATATACTTCTGAGCATCCTCATAACTGGTGATAAAGAACATGGACCAGCTGTCCAGGCGCTGATAAGCCGCACCCAAATCGCCGTAGATTTCCGGCAGGGTTTCCTTGTCCTCTAAGCGTTCCCCATAAGGCGGATTCGTAATAATAAAGCCGTATTTCTTCGGATGGGCGGTATCCTTCACCGCGCGACGCTGGAAATGAATAAGGCCATCTACTCCGGCACGCTTGGCATTCTCCCGGGCGATTTCCACCATATGGGAGTCAATATCATATCCCTGGATATTGGTTTCCACATCCAGGTTGATGTTGGCCTCGGCTTCCTTACGCACCTTATCCCATAAGGTGAGCGGGAAGTTCTCCGGCCAATCCTCTGCCGTGAATTCCCGACGCAGCCCCGGTGCAATGTTGGCTGCCATCATTGCCGCTTCGATCACAAAGGTTCCACTTCCGCAGAACGGGTCCATCAAAATACGATCTCCCCGCCACGGTGTCAACATAATTAAGGCAGCTGCCATGGTCTCTGCAATGGGTGCCTTCGAGGTTAGGGTTCGATAGCCCCGCTTATGCAACGGTGCGCCGGTGGTATCCAACGTAACCATCACCTGATCCTTGTGGATGAAAATTCGTACCGGATAATCCGCCCCGTTCTCCGGGAACCAGTCCAGGTGATACTTCATCTTCATCCGCTCCACCATGGCCTTCTTGGCAATGGACTGAATGTCCGGTGCGGAAAAAAGCTTACTGTTGATGCTATTGGCCTTGGTTACCCAAAACTTGCCATCCTCCGGAATATAGTCCTCCCAGGAAAGTGCACGGATGCCCTGGAACAATTCTTCAAAGGTGGTCGCCCGAAAGGATCCCACCAGAAGCAAAATACGTTCTGCTGTCCGAAGATGGATATTGCCCCGCACCACCGCTTCCGCATCACCGGTATAGATGACACGTCCATCGGAGACCTCGGAAATCTCATATCCCAAATTTAAAATTTCTCTTTTTAATACGGCTTCCATACCGAAGTGGCAAGGAGCTACAATCTTATATTCTTTCATAAAAAATCCCTTATTTCCTAGATTCACTCCCTATCTTATCGGTAAGAATCCATGGTGTCAATCAAGGAAAAATAAACCGTTTCTAAACCATTTCTAAACAATTTATTAAATCTACACCAAACCTATTGCCACCCTTTTTTTAAGGTGCTATGATGCAGTCAGTAAGAGGAAACACCTCTTATCCCCTTATTAATTATTTATACTCCCCTCGAAAGACCGAAAGCAATTTCGGTCTTTTCTCTTGCCCAAAAACGGCAAAAAGAAAGCGCCCTCCCACGGAAGGGCGCGCCCTCTAAGCATACATATCAATTTGATTTCCTACAAAAGAAACGGATTCTCCCATTCCTTCCACACCATAGGAAGTGGTCTTACCGGCGAATGCGGCCAGGTACTTATTAAAGGCCTGATTCATACGCTGGTTTTCTTCCAATTCCGGTCGTCGGGATGTGGAAGAGATTCGACTCTTCTTGGCGGTTGCGTATTGCACCGGCGGGGTGGCATTCACCCGATCGTCGCTTTGGAGTGCAACCGAAGATTGGAATACATCCGAAACCTCCGATTCATTCCCTACGGCATACGCCTTCGGTGTTACCTGACTATAGGATAATGCACGAATTGGTCTTAAGCTAGAAACTGATAATCCCATAATCTTCCTTCCTCTTCACTACGTCTCGCATTTTCGTTGGTCCGCTCCTGCAGTTTTGTTACTGCATCCGAACGAATCTCCGGAGAAATACGGTCATTGCCCTCATCTCCAAATGCATTTTCCAACATAATATCCTCTTGCTCTACACGCTCTCTGGCGCTACGATACGCAGCCGCCTGGCGCTGTTCCTGGGCAAGTTCCTGAATTTCGGCATCCCGCCTTGCTTCTCGAGCTTTCATCTCTGCATCATATTCATGTTGTGAGATTTTGCCCTCCACAAGCATCTGCTCCATCCGTTCATCGGATACTCCGCTGTAGGTGGTCATCTCTACCTCAATCTTCGGAGCCTCCATTGGCTTTAGTTCCGGAGCTTCGATGGTTTCTAATTCCACCGGAGGTTTCTGTTGTTCTTCTTCCAGATACTCCCGTTCCTCTTCCATTCGACCCGGGGTTTCTGTGTTTGATTCTGTTGCGTCCGCATTGCGTTCCTTGCTGACTGCGACTGTATCTCCATCCTTGGAAACAGCAACAATATCACGTTCGATTTGATCTTCCGCTAATCTCTCTTGTTTGGTCTGTTGTACTTCCAGAGTTTCCTCTGTTGCTACCTTCGAGACGGAAGAAGTTTCCTTTTTTGGAGACACCACTGGCTTCGCCGGCTTCAACACATTGCTCGCAATATTCAGTTGAATCTCTGCCATATGCCTTCCCTTCTTTCGTCAAATAAAAAACGACATTCTATTGCAATAATATTTTAAACCTTTTTTCAGAAAAAGTCTATCATTGTCAGTAAATTTCAGTTTCCTGAAAACACCGTATTTAAGATGCTTACATACTCACGATACAAATCGTGTTCCGAAAGCTCGGATAAAACCTCTGCTACACTGCGATAATACCATTCCTGCTCCCCCACATCCTTCATATTAAACTTCTCCCAGATGCTTGGGCCGGACACCAGATAATCCCGATAGGTGGCACGCATATTGGACACCTTATCCGCAAGCATAATCATCTTGGCCTCTGTCGAAGCACTTTCTTCCCGCTTCAGATTCTCTTGCTTTCGAATCTTCCAGGTATCTTCCTTGTTCATACCTTCCCGCTTGTCCTCCGATTCCATGGCCACCAGGCCTGCAATGCGGCTTCCGAATTCCTGTTCCAAATCCACCAGAGTTTTCGGGGTATCCTCCACCACATCATGCAATGCTGCCGCCGCAATCACATCCTCATCATCGGTCATCTGCGCAGTCAGCATCATGCACTCCATGGGATGGACAATATAAGGTAGGTGATTGCCCTTGCGGAAAGCGCCGTGATGCGCATCTGCCGCATAACGAATGGCCTTCTCTATGACCGCATGGGCCTTATCCGCCGGATCTAAGTACTCCGGAAATTCCCGGGTAAATCCGGCCTGAATCAGTGCGCTCATACGCTTCTTCTGTTCCACCGGCGGCATGTTGTTCACATATCCCAGCGAAAAATCAAAATACCAGCACGTCGGGTGAAAATCTCCACCGTCGTCCTGGTACTTCTTACGTGCCAAAGGGCATTCTTTACAATAATAAAAATCAATATCTGTAACCGCATTCATCGCGCGACAATAGAACAGACGGTTCTCATCTCTGGTAACCTCATGTTCAAATGCATGATAGCGACACATCTGGTTCTTGTTAATTACCTGCTTCATACCCCTTGCCCCCTTCGTTATTGGTTCTATTATAGCGAAAAACCTTTCATTCTTCTACTAGGAACCAATTTTGAGGCAAAACGGATATTTATTTTCCCACGCTTCGCTTTGCAGCCAACAACAGATGCTTCGCCAAAACCGAAGTGGTAACGGATCCAACACCACCCGGGACCGGTGTTGCCATGGCAGCTACGGATTCCACGGAAGCAAAATCCACATCCCCGCAAAGATTTCCATCGGCATCCACATTGATTCCTACATCGATGACAATGGCTCCCGGTGCCACATAAGAAGCGTCTAACATCTTGGCAACACCTGCTGCCGCCACAATAATTTCCGCATTTTTGCAGGCACCTTCCATGTCCTTCGTCTTGGTATGGCAGACGGTTACCGTGGCATTTTTCTTCATTAAAAGCATGGTTACCGGCTTTCCGATGACTAAGCTTCGGCCAACTACGGTCACCCGTTTACCGGTGCAATCAACGCCGGCATAGTCTAACATCTCCACCACTGCTTCTGCGGTACAAGGTGCAAATCCCGACGGATCGGCTGCATATACCCGGGCCATATTCTCCGGCGCAATGCCATCCAAGTCCTTCTCCACACGAATGCGTTTGGTAATGGCTCCTTCATCGATCTGCTTTGGCAGGGGACGTAACAACAGAATTCCGTGAATATCCGAATCCTCATTGATTTGATCAAACGATGCCTGAAACGCTTCATTGGTGATATCTGCCGGATAGGTATAGTGGGTACAATGAAAGCCCACTTTCTCCATCTTCTTTGTGGCACCGCGTTCATAGGCGATATCATCCTCCCGCTCTCCCACACGTACGATGGCCAGATGCGGCACGATGCCCAAATCCTTGGCTTCTTCCATGATGCGTTCATTGATGGCATTTGCCACCGGTAATCCTTTTAACACTTCCATGCCTCTAATCCTCCTTCGGGCGTACCGCTGCAAGCACCAATTCATAAGTGCGATTTCCAACCAGATCCGCCTCCTGCAACAGGGCATCGGCCCGACGATTCATATCCGCTGCCACATCCTTGTTTTTCATTAAATTCGTATTGATAAAGACGTTTAGGGAAGCACCTTTCATAGCGGCCATGCAGCACTGAATGCCGACTCCGGCGTCCGAAATTGCCATACGGCTTCCGATTTCTGCAATGCGATGAATCAGATGCATCGCTTCCATAATGTTGCTCATCATATGCAGTGGTGCTTCACTGGCGCCTACCAAAGCTTCCTCTAACACCCGATTGCGCTCTTCTAACTGCTGGGGGGTATCCTTGGGCATCTTATATGCCCGGGTCAACGGAATAAACGCCTCAGCATCCGCATCCATGCCGGACAGTAACTGTTCAGTCAGGGTATTGGCATCTGCAATCAGGCCATCGATTTCCTCTTGATATGCCGCATATTTCTTCTTGCCGGTGGTAAGACTTAACACCATATTGCCAAGCGCCATACCACAAGCAGCCACCATACCGCTGGCTCCACCGCCGCCCGGGGTGGATGCATCGGAGGCAAGTTCCTGTATAAATCCCTGAATTGTGTTTTCTGACATCTGCTTCATGTTCTCTTTTTCCTTTTCTTCCTTTTCCTGCTGTTATGCTTCCACAATAATATCCGCCGGTGTGATGCGGATGATCTTCTGTAACTGTTCTAAGGGCAGTTCCACCTGGTATCCAATCTTACCGGCGGAGCACATAATGGTCTCGTAGTTTGCGGCGCTTTCCTGGATGAAGGTGGCAAACTGCTTCTTCATGCCCACCGGGGAACAACCGCCGTGCACATAACCGGTCAGTGGTAATAACTCCTTCTGGGGTAACATGGCAATGGATTTCTCTCCGGCGGCTTTCGCTGCCTTTTTCAAATCCAATTCCTCTGCCACCGGCACCATAAATACATAATAGGTTTTGGACTTGCCCTGGGTGACTAAGGTTTTAAATACACGGGCCGGGTCCTGTCCAAGAAGCTTCGCAATCTCCTCGCCATTGGTGGAGGGCTGGTCCACATAACAGTGGGAGGTGTATGGAATTTTCTTCTGTTCAAGTAACCGTTGTACGTTGGTTTTTTCTTCTTTTTTCATAAATGCCTCTCTTTCGGGCATTGCCCTATGTATTACCATACATGGAGACCGGGGATTTATCAAGTTTTTCTGTCCGAGATGCTTGTGGTATAGTGGTGATATGACAGGGAGGATGACCTATGAAAAAGTACCTATATACTGTGCCCCTTCTGCTTACTGCCCTCGTAGTTGGTGGCTGTGGGCACCGGGCTACCGCAGATGATTACCCACAGAGTTTTGCACCTGCCGAAGAGGTGGAACCATCCGATGAAACGCTTTCTGCCGAAGCTGAACCGGAGCCGGAAGCATTCACCGTCACCTTAGGATTTGCCGGCGATATCTGCTTTGCCGATTCCGAAGCCGTTATGAAACATTACCATGAGGTTGGGGATGATATTACCCAATGCATCGATCCGGCGTATTTAGACGCCATGAAGGCTATGGATTTGATGTGGGTGAACAATGAGTTTTGTTACAGTGACCGGGGCACGCCCATGCCGGGGAAGATGTGGACCTTTTGCTCCAATCCTAAGAATGTTGCCCTCCTTGATACCATGGGCGTTGATATTGTAGGATTGGCCAACAACCACGTATTTGATTATGGCGCGGATGCCTTCTATGATACCCTTGATACCTTAACGAACGCCGGTATTCCTTATGTTGGTGCTGGGCGCAATAGCGAGGAAGCGGCTGCTCCCATCTACCTGGAGTGCAACGGCATCACCATCGCCTACGTTGCTGCTTCCAGGGCAGAGAAATATATTCTGACGCCGGAAGCCGGAGCCGATTCCCCCGGAGTGCTTCGTTGTTATGACCCCACGGCCTTTCTTGCTTCCATATCAGAAGCGGCCGAACATGCGGACTACGTGGTTGCCCTCCCACACTGGGGTACGGAGCATACCACCGAGTTGGAAGAGGTACAGTTAACCACCGGTAAGGCCTATTTGGATGCGGGGGCTGACATTGTAATCGGTGCGCACCCTCATTGTTTACAGGGCATGGAATTTTATGATGGCAAGCCCATCCTCTATTCCCTGGGAAATTTCTGGTTCGACGAATACACCTCGGATACGATGGTGGTACAGGTTACGCTCCGGGGAACTGACCCCGCAAACCTAACCGCCCAGGTTTCCATTCTTCCGGGCACCCAGTCCAATCTGGTGACCACCATGGCTTCCACCGATGAGGAGAAGCAACGTATTTATTCTTATATAGAAAAAATCTCAACAAATATTGCCATTGATGATGTTGGAAATGTAACAGAACAGGTAGGCGCCAATTAGGCTCCTACCTGTTCTTCTCCGTGTAATATCACGGGTATATAGTCATGTTTCACTTCTTTTAAAAATCGATCAAATACATCCCGGGTTTTTATACGCAAACTAGAGGTATTGATGCAAGGATGGCATCCAACGTATTCTGCCTGCAGTACGTCCTCATCTACTAACAACTGCACCCGGTTCTCCCGGTCGTTCATCAATCCCATGACACTTACCGAACCCGGTGTGATATCCAGAAAGCGTTCCATATATTCCGGAGCCGCAAAGGATAACCGGGAGGAATTGATCTGCTGAGAGATTTCCTTGGTTTTAAACTTTTTGTCTTCTTTGATCATCAACAAATAAAACTTCGTCTCCTGCCGATTGCATAGGAGCAAGTTCTTACAAATCACGGCCGGTGCCAGCACTTCATCAATTTTGGCACAGGCTTCCATGGTTTCTGCCGGTTCGTGGTCCACCCGTTCATAAGAAATTCCCAAAGCATCCAACAAATCATATACCCGTATTTCCTTGTCCATACGAGCGCTTACATCCGCCGGGCGTCCGGCTTCCAACTGTAATTCCATTCTGTCACCTCTATGTATTGCGTCAAAAATAAGATAGTGACAGTGTATCACAACTTGTTTGTTCTGTAATCCCTAGGTGGTCATGGTGGCATTCGCCAGACGCAGATAATTCATCCCATCCTCTTCATAAGACTCAAAGGTACCTGACACCACGATATTGGCCCCTGCTTCCGGGTAATCGTCGGGATAGGTATAATCGCCGGCCAACTGGAATTCAATGCCCTGCTGGCAGCATTGGGTGGCATCCATGATGATACAGGCAAAATAGGTCTCATTGGTTTTCGGGTCTGTATATACAGCAAACTGACCACCCATGGTCACAAGGCAACCCTCGTAATCCTTGGGGGACATGACCATATTCAACACTTCCGCATAGACCATGGTACTGCTCATGGTGGTTAAATCCAATGGTGCCCGAGTTTCTTCCTCTTCCTCGCCCATTAGATTTTTATCCTCTGCTTCTTCCTCTGCTCCGGATCCATCTGCAGATTCCATGGTATCCTCCGGAACATAAACTTCATCCGGTGTTTCCGCCAATTCCTCCTTGCCACATGCACAAAGGGAAATTACAAGGGAAACCATCAGAATTCCCCTACAGAACTTTTTTAACAAGACCGACTCCTCCTGTTACGACCTATTTTTCGATGCAATCATACAACAGATTCATAATATCATTTTTCTCGTAACCTTTTCCAATAATTACCAACTGATTGATACGATCGCCATAGGTATCGTCCCACTCGTCGCGGATATCCGGATATTCCTCTTCAATCTGCTTCAGTGTTTCTTCCGGCCAAGCTGCCATCCACTCAGAAACCGCAGTGATGGAAGCATTACGGCCAGCCTGCTCGAACAACTGTACATGGCTATCATCCTCGGAAAACCAGATATACCCCTTGGTACGGATAATGGTCGTCGGATAATTCTCTACAAATCTATGGAACTTCAATCGGTCAAAAGGTGCGCGTTCTTCGAAGACAAAGGAGGAAATCCCATACTCATCCACACAAGCAGTCTCATCCTCCGGCTCACACTCGTTCAACGCACGCTGTACACTACTAGAAGCAAGCACTTCATCAAAATCGAAGTCCTCGCGGTCCAAAATCACATCCAAATCTACCTTGCCTAAAACGCACGGGATAATCTCTGCCGTCTGCTGCAAATTCCGTAGGGAAGCGCGCACGCCATCCAATTGTTCTTCGGTCAAAAGGTCTGTTTTGTTCAACAGCATGACGTTACAGAACTCAATCTGATCCATGATCAGGTTGATGACATCGCCCTCTTCCGTATCCTCATCAGAATCCAAATCCGATAAGAATTCTCGGTAAATACGATCCGCATCCACAACGGAAACCACGGTTTTTAAATAAACTCTGGTATCGGTGGACTGCTCATATACCATAAAAGCGCCGGCAATGGAGGACGGCTCACTGATACCGCTGGCCTCTACAAAGATTGCTTCAATGGAGTTGTCTGCGGCCAAACGCTCGATTTCGTTCATAAACTCATCCCGCAAGGTGCAGCAAATGCAGCCGTTCTGCATCTCCACCATCTCAATCTGGGACACCTTGTTGCCGGTTTTGTTCAAGATGGAGGCATCGATGTTAATGCTTCCGATATCATTGACAATCAAGGCAACTTTTCTTTTTTCCTGGGATAAAATATGCTGCATTAAAGTGGTTTTACCGGATCCTAGATAACCGGTAATTAAAACAACGGGTACTTCTCTTTTCGACATGTTTCTCTCCTTCTTGCAACCTAACAAGCAACGAATCTGAAATCCATTCTCAATTTTAAACTTTTCCAGAGGGATGTCAATATGAAAATCATTTTCAAATTAAAAAAGCATCCCAGGGGATGCCTTTTCATTACGATACATATTCATCTAAAATACGCTGTACCAGTCGCTCATTTCTGGGAAGAAAAAATCCGGCCACCGGTCCAACCAAGCCGATACAGATGAGGGTTCCCACACCGATGGTCCCACCTAAGAGAAAACCGACGAGCGCAAAACAACCATCCACCAGCAACCGAACAATGCTAAAGGGTTTGTGGCTTTTGTCCGACAGCACCACCGCCACCAGGTCATTGGGTCCGGTACCCGCATCGGATTTGATAACAATGGTCATCCCATAAGCTAAGATGATACAACCGCAGATTAACATCAGGGTGCGCATCCAAAGGGGAAAATATTCCGGGATCAAAAATCCCAGTGCCCAACTAAAAAAATCAATAATCGGCCCACCAAATACCATACATAAAATCGTTCCAATTTTGATATATCTCTTGTCCACCAATAATAGGATGGCGATAATGAAAAACGAAATTGTCATATGCGTACGTCCATGGGACAAAACACCGGCTGGGAGCAAGGCTCCCACCTTCCCAAAGACGCCTTGTACAAATACATTAAACGGATCTGAGCCTAAATCAGATAGCAGAAACAGCGTCACACCAAAGTGCGCAATAACTAAACCGATAAGCAAAATCACCGATCGAATCCCCCATTCTTTATATCCCCTCGAATTCATACATCCTCCTGTGACTTACATCACCATAAAGAGTGTTCCAATACCAATCAAAACACAGCCAATGATGGACTTCATCGTAAATTCTTCGTGTAAGAAAACAAAGGCCAACACAAGGGTAATAACCACACTCAGCTTATCAATTGGTACCACCTTCGAAGCTTCGCCAATCTGCAACGCTTTATAATAGCAAAGCCAGGATGCACCGGTTGCCAGTCCGGACAAAATAATAAACGTCCAGCTCTTTGTTGTAATGTCTCCGATGCCTTTCTGCGCACTGGTAAGAAAAACCATACCCCAGGACATCACCAAAACTACAGCTGTGCGTAGCGCCGTTGCCAGATTGGAGTTTACTCCTTCAATACCGATTTTAGCCAAAATGGAAGTCAAAGCTGCGAAAATAGAAGAAAGAATTGCAAAGAGTAACCACATAAAAAGTACCTCCTTGAGTCTTAGATCGTGAACAGGTGACACACTCTAAATATAACATAAAGACCCGAAAGGGAAAAGCACATCCTGTATACAGCAGCGCCGACCGAGCCGGCAGGCGAGACTCGAACTCCTTCGGAGATGAATCGCAGATTCATCTCTTGAATAGAAAAAGCCAGGACGACGTCCTGGCATTTTCTATTCAAAGATTAACGTGCGTGAGAGGATTCGAACCCCCGACACCTTGGTCCGTAGCCAAGTGCTCTATCCAGCTGAGCTACACACACATATAAAAGAAAAAACTCCCCGAGTAGGGCTCGAACCTACAACAACTCGGTTAACAGCCGAGTGCTCTACCATTGAGCTATCGAGGAATATTATTATTTACTTTTTCAAACATCCTCTAAACTAGGAACTCGCCGCAGCACTCTCCATTGAGCTATCGAGGATTATTATTATATACTTTTTCAAACATCCTCTAAACTAGGAACTCGCCGCAGCACTCTTCCACCACGCTATCGAGGATTACTTCTATCAGTATTAAAAAACAAGGCGCAAGGCCTTGTCATTTCTAACATACCTTCAAAACTTCACACAGAAACGAGAAATGTTCGCTATTCACTCGACCTACTAGGTCAAGCCTTCGATCGATTAGTAACAGTCAGCTACATGCATTACTGCACTTCCACCTCTGCCCTATTTACCTTGTACTC
>JAILOI010000091.1 GCA_024690885.1 Lachnospiraceae bacterium | reverse complement strand
AACAAGTTATAAAAGAAGGGGGAGGAATAAAGGTGGACAACAATTCTTATATCCTGCAAATGCAGAGTATCACCAAAGAATTCCCGGGCGTGCGGGCACTTGACGATGTCAACTTGTCTGTGCGAACCGGAACAATTCATTCTATTTGCGGCGAAAACGGAGCCGGCAAATCAACCTTGATGAAGGTACTCTCCGGTGTTTATCCATATGGGACTTATGATGGCAAAATCATCTTCTTGGGCAAGGAGATGAAGTTTAAAAACATCAAAGAATCCGAAGGCGCCGGTATTGCGATTATTCACCAGGAATTAACCATGATTCCGGAATTATCCATTACAGAGAATATCTTCATGGGGAATGAAATCCTAAAGAACGGTCTGATTGATTGGGCTGAGGAAAAAAGAAGAACCTATGAAATCTTAGAGAAGGTTGGATTATCCATTAATCCGGACATTCTGATTAAGCATTTGGGCGTTGGTCAGCAGCAGCTGGTAGAAATTGCCAAGGCATTATCCAAGAACGTAAAGCTTCTGATTCTGGATGAGCCGACTTCCGCATTGAACGAATCGGATTCCGCAAACCTGTTGGAATTGATGAAGGACTTAAAGAGCAGAGGAATCACTTGTATTATGATTTCCCACAAGCTCAACGAGATCGCAGCCATTTCCGATGCGGTAACGGTGATTCGAGACGGACATACGGTAGAAAGCTACGACGTAGTAGCCGGTGAAGTAGACGAAGATAAGATTATCAAGGCGATGGTGGGTCGTTCCATCGAGAACCGTTATCCGGAGCATGAATCCCATCCGGGAGAAGTGATCTTCGAGGTAAAAAACTGGTGCGTGGAAGATCCGGATGTAGAAGGACGTATGGTTTGCAAGAATGAATCCTTCAATGTCAGAGCCGGAGAAATCGTTGGATTCGCCGGATTGATGGGTGCCGGAAGAACAGAGCTGATGCGCTCTATCTTCGGTAAAAACTACGGTATCTACCGTGGTGGAACGATCAAGATTAAGGGCAAAGAAGTAAAGCTCAACTCCGTAGACTCCGCAATTAAGCACGGCGTTGCTTATGTTCCGGAAGATCGTAAGAACTTGGGATTAAACCTGTTGGATTGTATCCGAACCACCGTAGTTGCGGCGGACTTGGATAAGATTACCAAGCACGGTTTGCTGGATTTGAATGAAGAGAAGGTTGCAGCAGAAGACTACCGCAACCAGTTGAAGATTAAGACATCACATGTAGATAAGGGTGTGACCACTCTTTCCGGTGGTAATCAGCAGAAGGTGGTTCTGTCCAAGTGGATGTTTACAGAACCGGATATCTTAATCCTGGATGAGCCGACACGAGGAATTGATGTAGGAGCCAAGTATGAGATTTACAAGCTGATTCACCAATTGGCAGATGCAGGCAAAGCTGTCATTTTAGTCTCTTCTGAATTACCGGAATTGCTTGGAATGGCAGACCGTATTTATACCATTTTCGAGGGTTCCATTACCGGAGAAATCTCGGCAGAGGAAGCAGATCAGGAAATCCTGATGAAGAAGATGACGATTACATCGAAAGAATAATTCGAACGAGGAAAGGGTGGAATAATTATGAAATATATCAAACAGGTATTGGGTAATGACTTGCGTCAATACACCATGGTAGTAGCGTTAGCAGCGCTCATCATTATCTTCAATATCATTTCCGGGGGAAGAATGTTGACTTCATCCAACTTCCAGAACCTGATTTCCGGAAATGCATACGTATTGATTTTGGCACTGGGAATGTTGATGGTCATTGTCATCGGACAGATTGATTTGTCCGTAGGTTCCGTAGCGGGTTTCGCCGGAATGGTCATGGCATTGGTAGCAAAAAATTATAACGTACCTTGGTGGTGCGCAGTGTTAATCGCAATTGCAATCGGACTGTTGGCCGGTGCATGGCATGGATTTTTCTTGTCTCAGCTTGGTATCCCGGGCTTCATCACAACCCTTGGTGGCATGATGATTTTCCGTGGTGGCGTTATCTGGATTTCGCATTCCATTTCCGTGCCTGCTCCGGAGCAGTTGAAGTGGTTTGGTTCCGGATATTTGCCGGAATGGGGACCGACGTTCACCGGAATGAACAACTCCACGTTGTTACTGGGAATCATCGGAATTGTTGCTTACATCGTTGCACAGATTCGTAAGTATAAGCGTTCCGGCGATGCAACCGGTGTGAAGGATCCACTTTGGGCTGTTGTTGTACGTATCATTTTAATGACCGTATTGATTGGATACTTTACCTGGTTATTCGGATCCGGACGTGTGGGAACTTCCTTCCCGGTACCTGGACTGATCCTGTTATTACTCACCGTCATCTATCACATCATTACCCAGCGTACCAAGTTCGGGCGCCACGTATATGCGGTAGGTGGTAACAAGGCAGCAGCAGCTTTGTCCGGTGTTAACGTAAAGAGAACTTACTTCTTGACCATGATGAATATGTCTTTCCTGGCAGCCGTTGCAGGAATCCTCTTCGTAGGACGTTCTACCGCAGCAGGTCCGGCAGACGGAACCTCTTGGGAAATGGATGCCATCGCATCTGTATTCATCGGTGGTGCAGCCGTATCCGGTGGTGTGGGAACCATCTTAGCAACCATCGTCGGTGGTTTGGTAATGGCTGTATTGAATAACGGTTTGATGCTGATGGGTGTTGGTGCCGATAAGACACAGGTTATCAAGGGATTCGTTCTTTTGGCAGCAGTAGCATTCGACGTATACAACAAGAAGAGCGGCAAGAGTTCCATCATTGGCAGATTGTTCCCAAGCAAAGGGGAAAAGGCTGCAAACTAAAAGCGGGGGCATGCCTGCAGTGAAAACTGCCGGGCCTTACATAATGAAGTGCACAATATGTTATAACTTAAGGAGGATGTAAAATGAAAAAGAGAAAACTATTGTCAATGCTTATGGTTGCGACCATGATGGTTGCTACATTTGCAGGCTGTGGGGGCAGCAGAGAGGGAAATACAGAACCTGCCACTACAGACACACCGGCTGCTACCGAGGAGACTACAACAGAAGCTCCGGCAGCTGAATACCCTGGATTTGAAGATGGTGCAACCATCGGTGTATCTCTTCCATGGTTAGGAACTCAGAACTGGAAAGAAGCTGAGGAGATGTTCACCGAGCAGTTGAAGGACGCTGGATACAATCCAATCGTTCAGGCAGCTGACCAGAAGGTAACGCAGCAGCAGCAGCAGATTGAGTCCATGATCGAGAACGGTGCGAAGGTAATCGTTGTTGGTCCTGTAGACGGATCTCAGCTTGGTTCCGTATTGGAGCAGGCAAAGGCAGCAGGCGTATACGTAATCGGTTATGACCGTTTGATTGAGAACACCACCGGCGTTGACGGTGTTGTACAGTTTGGTAGTGTGAAGACCGGTGAGCTTCAGGCAGAAGCATTGTTAGCCGGCTTACAGGAGAAGAAGGGTGATAAGCCTTACAACATCGAGTTATTCGGCGGCGGCCCTGCTGATCCGAACGCTCCGAACTTCTTTACCGGTGCTATGTCCAAGTTGCAGCCACTCATCGATGAAGGAACACTTGTAGTTGTTTCCGGTCAGACCGATTTCACCCAGTGCGCAACTCCTGATTGGGACAATGCCAAGGCACAGCAGAGAATGGACGCTTTGTTAGCAGGTAACTACGCTGACAAGGAAATCGACGGTGTTCTTTGCCCGAATGATGGTATCGCTCGTGCTTGTATCACTGCATGCGAGAATGCAGGACAGGAAATTCCTGTTGTATCCGGTTTGGATGCTGAGAATGAGTCTGTAGAGTGGGTATGGGCTGGAAAGCAGTACTCTACTGTTGCTAAGCCAACCGAAGCCCTGGTAGCTGAGACTATTGAAATCATTGATTCCTTGAAGAACGGCAACGGCATGCCTGCAACTCAGGTAAACGTGAACAACGGACAGATTGATGTTCTTGTTTACGAGCTCCCACCGGTTGTTGTAACCAAGGAGAACGCTAAGGAAGTATTCGCAAACGATCCTTCCAGATTAAAGCTGTTACAGTAATACTTTTTCTTCATAAAACTTTTTAAAAATATTGGGGGCAGTGCATCCACACTGCCCCTTCTAGGTGTAGGAGGACAACGAATTGGAAAAGAACATGGATGTCGTGGCATTGGGAGAACTCTTAATTGACATGACAAACAACGGAAAAACCGAGAATAATAACGACTTATTTGAAGCAAATCCGGGCGGCGCTCCATGTAACGTGTTGGCGATGCTGAAGAGATTCGGACATGAGGTTGGATTTATCGGTAAGGTAGGCAATGACATCTTTGGACGGAAATTAAAGAGTACCTTGGAGGAAGTTGGAATTGCAACAAACAATCTGTTGATGGATCCTGAGGTTCGTACCACATTGGCATTCGTAGAGACGTTCCCGGACGGGGATCGTGACTTCTCTTTTTACCGGAATCCGGGTGCGGATATGATGCTGCGTAAGGATGAGGTGAATGCGAATCTGATTGCAAGAAGCCGTGTTTTCCATTTCGGAACTTTGTCCATGACCCACGAGATGCCTCGTGAAGCAACCATCTATTCCTTAGTAGAAGCTAAGAAGAACGGTGTTATTATCACCTTCGATCCGAATTTGAGAGAGCCGCTTTGGAACTCTTTGGATGAGGTCAAGGAGCAGATTTTGACCGGAATGAAGTACTGCGATTACCTGAAGATTTCCGATAATGAAATCCAGTGGTTAACCGGGGAAGAGGATTATACCGCCGGTGTTGCCAAGATTCGCCAGCAGTTCGATATTCCGCTTATTACTGTATCCATGGGACGTGAGGGAAGCCGTGCTTATTACAAGTGCGGTGATAAGGAAGTGGTAACGGAAGTTGCTCCGTTCTTATCCGATGAGACCATTGAGACCACCGGTGCGGGAGATACCTTCTGCGGATGCGTGATTCATTACCTGTTGACCTACGGTATCGAAGGACTGGATGAAGAGAAGTTGAAGGAGATGCTGACCACTGCCAATGCAGCAGCATCCTTAATTACAAGGGTTAAGGGCGCGTTGCGTGTAATGCCACAGTTAGCAGATGTGGAGGCATTGGTTCGTACAAGGGGATAACATGGGATATCAAATTGTTTTTACTGATATCGACGGAACACTGTTAAACGGGAAGCAGCGAATCTTAGACAGTACGTTGTATGCCATCGAACAATTGCAGGCGCAGGGCATTCCATTGGTGCCGGTAACGGCTAGAGGACCCTTTTGCGTAGATCCGATTTTGGAGAGATACGGATTGCGTTGTCCGATGATCTGTTATAGTGGTGCTGCGATTCTGGATGAAGATCACAAGGTAATTCAGTCAGTGGGACTGTCGAGGGAAATTGCCGTAGAGATTATCAATTATATAGAAGAGAATCATTGGCCCTGTGTGTGGAACGTGTATACCATGGACCAATGGATTGTAAAAGACCGGTCGGATGCGCGGGTTGCATTGGAGGAATCCATCGTGGAGGTGGATGCAATCGAGGGAAGCATGGATTTGGTCAAAGAGACGGACGTCATCGGAAAGCTTCTGTGTATGTGTGAGGAGAGTGACACAGATGCTATCGAGACGGGGTTAAAAGAGAAGTATCCGCAATTGTCGATTGTGCGTTCTTCCGACATTCTGATCGAGATTATGGACCGGGGCATTAGCAAGGGGCAAGGCATCCGGACCTTTTGCAAGGGACTTGGAGTGAAAACGGAAGATACCGTCGCTTTTGGCGATCATTATAATGATGTAGATATGCTGGAAACGGTTGGAATGCCGTTTTTGATGGAGAATGCGCCGAAGGAGCTGAAGAAGCGCATCAAGAATGTTACCTTAAGTAATGAGGACGGAGGAATTTACGACGGGTTGTATCGTTTGGGGTTGATACAC
>JAILOI010000075.1 GCA_024690885.1 Lachnospiraceae bacterium | reverse complement strand
TCCCGCGCTTCGATTACCTGATTGCTCAGTTCATTGCATTTGTGCTGAGTGTACTGTGGTCCTTCTTCTGGAACAGCCGCTTTGTGTTCAAGAAAGAGGAGGATGAAACCCGCTGTGTTTGGAAAGCACTTGGAAAGTCTTATGCGTCCTATGCGTTTACCGGATTGTTCCTAAATACGGTACTCTCCCTGTTATGGGTGGATGTGTTGGGCATATCCAAGTTGATTGCTCCGATTATCAATCTTCTGGTGAGCGTTCCAATCAACTTCTTTATGAACAAGTTTTGGGCGTTCCGTGCAGAGAAGAGAAGTGAATAACCCTATGATTATAAAAGCCGACGCTTACGCGCCGGCTTTTATATTTTGTGATTGTTATGTGTATGAGTATGGGTATGGGTATGATTCGATGTATGCGTATGTGTTATGTTTATGGTTCTATGTAGGCTTGTAATTATGCATAGCATTATATGTAGGTTGATATGCATATTTTGTACACATGATTGTATGTATGAAATCTACACAGATTTTTCGTGCTCATAATCTATACATATGGGCTAGTCTCTTTTACGTATTGGCGCTGCTGTTTTTCTTATGGATTGCTGACGCAATTCCGCTGCCAATTAGCACTCCCATACTATCGATGCATACGTCACGCAGTTCTCCACTTCTTCCCGGCACGAAGGTCTGATGAAACTCGTCCGTGCATGCATAAGCGGTGCCTAGGAGCCATGCAATCAGCCACAGTTTTCCCCAACCTTGGATGCCCAATGCACCGGCAATTAAGAAACCTAAAATGGCATATTCTGTCATATGTGCGCCCTTGCGGACGATAAACTGCAGCGTATCTTCCACCTGCAATTGTTCTGCTTCCGTCATCTCCGTATAGCCCGGAACAAAGTGCTCTGCGATGAAGGTTACCACCACACCGCTCTCCTGGGAGGACGCGTCGGCGTTCATATTGGAATGTAGGAAGATGATGAGCATCCATAGGATGACCAGGATGCGGTAAATCCATGTCTTTTTCATACGATTTCCACCTAATCTCGACATAATTTCCAGCGGGCGATGGCTGCAAGGCCGGCGCCATGGGAGAATTCTCCGGATGCCACCAGTTGATCCAACTGGGCTTCTGTGACGGCTTCCATCTTGATTTCCTCTAAGAGTTCCCGACCGTGGGTATCGCTGTCATCGTTGATGTCCACGTCCTCCGGCACGATGATTTCTGCCACGAAGAGGTGGATGGTTTCGTCCGTTGCGCCGAAGCTTGGATATACCACGCCTAGGGAGCGGATGGTCTTCACTTCACAGCCCGTCTCCTCTTTGACCTCGCGGATAGCGGTATGCTCCGGCTCCTCTCCGTCATCGATGGCGCCGCATGGGAATTCATACTGCCAGGACCGGATGGGATGGCGATACTCCTTCTGGATCAGGATTTCGCCTGTTGGAAGGAGGGGAATCACGCAGATTCCGTGGCGGATGGTGATATAGGAATAGTTCACCACCTGGCCTTCCTTCTCGACCTGGTGCTTGATCACGTGGAAGCGATCGAGTGTTAAATCTTCTGAATGTATGATGTTGTACATAGTACGTATAGCTCCTTTGTTATGTTTCGTCTATTATAGCATAGCTGCTCTGTGGAAAGTGTCGAAATCCACGGCGGTTTCGTGTCCATATTTAGACTTGTGTTTTCTGGCAGTTTAGACATAATGAGCAATAATGGACAAGTGTCTTGTTTTTTTGTGGATACTTGGCGGTTTGTATATTATTTCAGCCGTTTTTCGTTGATTTTCCTAGGGTTCGTGAGTAAACTAAATCTTGTCAGCCGGTTTCCGTTCGGAGACCTCCACTGACAGGGCTCAAGGGAGGCATTCAGAGTCCGAACATAAAGCATAATCCTGACCTTGGCTGCCGAAGTCAAGGTCTGTCTTTTTTCTGAAGGCTATCATTCGTACGTAATTCCCGCATAGACAATTCTCACGCGCCCAGTATGGGCGCTTTATTATGATATTGCCATTGCTTGCTCTGCGCTGGAGGCGGTGTGCCGGGGGATTGGCATAGGGATGTGGTGATTTCTTGGTTTTCCTATGTGATTTTCTCTGTTTCTAGGCTGGGCGCGCCGGCGCTCGGCATAGGAATATCGTGAAATCTACCATTCGCTATGCGATTTCACAGGATTATGAGTCTGAGTTGCCGGCGCTGCGCATAGCGATGTCACGATTTTCACAGTTGCCTATGTGCATTGCTCCACTTATCGCCCGGATTTGTTGATATTGCACATAGGCAACCCCCGGATTCTGCCATCCCCTATGCTTTGATCCATGGAAATCCCGGGAGCCAGCGCCCCACACGCATAGCAAAACCCGGATTTTCCACATTCCCTATGTGGGGCGCTGTTCCATTCACCTCTATTTCCCCTCCGGCCGCATAGCAAAGTGCCGAAATCGGCAATCCCCTATGCTTTGCTCTTCTCATCCGTGCGTTTCTCCCGCATAGACAATTCTCACGCGCCCAGTATGGGCGCTTCTGCACCACGCGACCACTCTCCGCCCTGCTATAGCGGACACGTTGCGACAGGAACGAAAGTGCGTCGGAGGAAGCAGGATAGATTGCGACATCAAAAACCAAGAAAGAGACTTTACACCTCCCTATACGGCGGAGTTCAGAAAAAAAAGCGAAGGAGCTCCCCACAGTGGGGAGCTCCAACGATTTTGATTATGTTTTTTAATTAAGGGAGAATTTTATGGTTTATTCCTGGGATTCATTTTCCACAGCAGGCTCAACCTCAGCCTTTTTCTTGCGGTAAGTCTTGATGGCACGATACTCAAGGAAGCAAATCAAACCAATCAAGAGAACGTCCGCACAGATGAGTAACTTCACCCAAGTCGGCATACCGGTCTTAACGGCAGCATCATATGCACGGCTGTTAACAACGGTGTATAAGATGTTGTGAGAAGCAGTTCTCATCGCCTGGATAGAAGTAGCACTGGTCTGATCGGTAACGGTAGACTGTGGTGTGGAATAAGTAGCCAACATCAAGTCACAGCCGTTTCTGATCATACGGTCCGCATCCTGGTAACCATAACCACCGAAGTAGTCGGTCTCAGCGAAACCACGGAATCCCCACTCGCCACGAAGAACGGTGTTCAACAGTGCGGAGCAAGCCTCAGCAGGCTCAATACCGATGTTGTTGAAGGCAACCATGGTTGCACCAGGGTTTGCGTTCTTGAATGCGATTTCGAAGGACTTCAGGTAAATCTCACGCATGGACTGCTCGTTGAGCCATGTGCAGAGAAGTCCGGTACGGTTGGTTTCCTGATCGTTGGTTGCGAAGTGCTTGATGTAGGAGTATACGCCCCATTCACGTGCACCGGCAACTGCGTTTGCACACATCCAACCAGCTAACACACCGTCTTCCGAGTAGTACTCGAAGTTACGTCCTGCAAAAGCAGATCTGTGGGTGTTGGTTGCAGGTGCATACCAACCGGAAACATCCATATCGTTGGCCATACGTCCGATGGACTGACCAAATGCAAGTGCCATATCCTTGTTCCATGTACAAGCAATCATAACTGCTGCCGGGAATCCGATGGATCCCTGCTTGGTGAAGTTGTTGTTGATGGAAGCAGGACCGTCACAGTCGTAAGTCATAACTTTTCCGATGGAGTCTACTGCAGATGTCTCATAACCACCTAACTCAATCAAGGTGTTCATCTCAGCGACCGTCATCTCATCAAGGATTGTATCCCACATCGGATCGTCATACTCTAATCCACGAAGTTCCTCTAACATAACGCCGTTCTTAGCGCCTGTAGTAGGCATCTCGTCTGCGTCGTTGTTGTAGTCTTCTTCTTTGTAGTTTGTGTTATTTACATAATCTGCCTTATACTCAGCTGCCAATTCGAAAGAGGTAGGAGCTGCAGTTGCTTCTGCATAGTTTGCAAATCCATCTGCACGGGAAAGGTAAGTAACGCCACCCTCTGCAAACTGGAACTGATTGGTTGCTGCAACCTGATCGGATGCACGCTTGTTGTTCTCATCATATACAACCTTGGAAGCTACGTTCACCTTGCTGGTTGCAATCTTGTTGTGAGAATCCTTGTTGATGGAGATTTCATAATCTCCGGCCTCTAATACATAGCAGCCTTCGCCGTAAGTATCATAAGCTGCCATCTCCTCTAATGGGAAGGAAATGGATACCACCTCAGAAGCACCAGGCTCAAGGGTTGCGGTCTTTTCAAAAGCAATCAGGTTTGCTGCTGCCTTCTCGATTCCGCCGTTGGTATAAGGTGGGTTGAAGTAAACTTCAACAACGTCTTTTCCTGCAACATCACCGGTATTGGTTACGGTTACGTCGAAGGATACGGTTGTACCATCGCTGGTCACCTCGCCCATCTCCTGGGAGAATGTGGTGTAGGAAAGACCATAACCGAATGGATATACCACGTGCTCATCATAGTTGAACTCGTAGTTTCCTGCCTCAGCCTCTGCTGCTGCAGTTTCATAATACTTGTATCCTACATAGATGCCCTCTACATAGTTTACGAAGGTTGGGTAAGCCATGCCGCCCTCTGCGAACATGTTCTCAACGCCGAACTCTTCCATGTTTGTGTAATCGAAATCACCAAAGTTGTTGGAGGTTGGTGTATTCATCAGGTCAGCCAAGAAAATGTCAGCTGTCTTTCCGGATGGATTGACTTTGCCGGCAAGAATCTCGCCCAAGCCGTCAAAACCGGTCTGGCCGGTACCCGGGCAATACAATACAGACTTAATCTGGGAATAGTTGTTTACAAAGCCAAGCTCCATGGCATTTGCAGAGTTCACAACTAAGATAACCTTATCAAAGTTTGCAGTAACTTCATCCAAAAGGGCCTGCTCACGGTTGGATAACTCTAAGTAGGACTTGGATGCATCCAAATCGTCCTTCTGATCAGAGTAACGAACACCCATCGCACCGAATGGTCCCTCGGTTGAGAAGGTATCTGCTCCATCGTAGGAAACCGGAAGATCTGCGCCCTCACCACCGGAACGTGCAATGAAGAAAATTGCAGTATCGGAATAGTTCTTAGCGTCAGAAATCAAGCTGCCATACTCGGAAACCTGTGGCTCCGGAATGGTCCAGTCCTGACCAACCATACCTACGGTTGGACGGGTATCTCTCCAGCCGGTGTAAAAATCAACCAAATCCTGGTTGTACTCAATGCCGGAATCTTTTAAGCCGGTCAAAAAGTCAACGGTTGGATATGCGTCAGACAATGCTCCGGATCCGGTACCACCATAAATAGGATTGGTGGAAGACCATCCGAATACGTTGACTTTTGCGCCTTCTGCCAGTGGAAGTCCACCGTTCTCATTCTTCAGAAGGACAATTCCTTCTTCTGCAATTTCGGTACAAAGGCCTTTTGCCTCCTCAATGGCTTCGTCGGAAATCTTGCCACCTCCCATGGCCATATTTACCATCGAATACATTGGTACCAATAAGATGTTTGTGATCACAAGGATCAGTGTCAAAAAGAATGCCAACCAGGCTTCTTTGCGGATGAATCCTCTCAACGGCTTCTTAGCTTTGATTGCAGCGATGGTTACCACGATAGCTGCTACAAGAACTACACCGATGACTACCAATTGAGGAATCATCGTTTGCAGGACGGCAATGACGTCCGCGATGTTAATGTTTAACATGCTCTCTCCTCCTTTTAACAAGCAATAAAACTCTATTTAAAGGACCCCTTTTGCCCTCTAAACCACTTTTAAAGTCCGGATTACTCCGGTGTGTTCTCGCCAACGGCTTCCTTCGGTGTTTCCGGGAAGATGATCTTGTTGACGAAGAAAAAGACTACCATGGACACGCCGCCGTTCAGTACGGTGGTTGCAATGTTGTAAATCCATGGGGATACGAACTTCGCAGCAACTGCCACCCAAATACAATTGATGGAGTTGACGATGCATGTAACGATGATAAATGCCACCACGTACCATGCAATCTGCTTGCCCGGCTTATCATGATTGCGGAATACAAACACCTTCTGAATTGGGAAGTTGATGCATTCGCCGATGATCATAGCCACCATGTATGCGGCAAAGTAAGCTAAGCCGCCGTTGGCCTGATCGTAGCCTAGGATGTTCCATTGGAAGGTCTCGCCGGCTACCGTAATCGGGATGCCCGGCCATCCGAAGGCTTTGTCACCTAAAAAGGCAAATGCGGATGGAAGGACGTTAAGTAACAACCACTTAAATACGGTAATTACGTTACTTACGATAAAAAACAAGCCACCTTCGCGAATCCACTTCGCTGCCTTCGGGTATTTCTCTTCAAACTTTTTCCAACTATTCATTCTATTGATACCCCTTTTTTGAATTATTCTTTGTGATACAGACGTTTCTCGTATTTCTTGTTGGCTCTGGCATTTTTGAAAAAGCCAACAATCACGCCGCCCAGGCCACGGAAGAAATGTCCGTTGGCAATGGTAACGATATTTTCCACCATCTCACGGGATACCATGCCGCCGCTCATCTTGCAGATGGCACGGAATGGCATGTTGTAAACGAACATGGTGTTCAAATCCGGAACGCCCTTCTCATAGGACTTATCCAGGTTGTTCTTCAAAACCTTGTATACCTTGCGGCACAGCCAGCTCTTGGCATCCTTCATCTGACAGAGGGCATCGTTTAATTCCAACGGGCCCACCTTCTCTTCCGGAAGGACCTTGGCATAGAGCTTCTCAAACTCTTCGTAGTGAACGTTACGAACCTGTCCACTCTTGTAGCTTGGCAACTTCTCGATGTCATATGGAAGCTCGGTGATGGTGCCTTCTCTGGTAATCACGCCGGTCAATGCGATGTCTCGCACGTTGCCGCCCACGTAAATCTGGTACTCGCCGCCCTCGATTTCCCACTGATTGGATACGGTGGAGAAATAACGGAAGGTCTTATCATCGAAGGACATGACCACGTCCTTGGACTCTCCGGCTTTCAGCCAAACCTTGGCGAAGGCCTTCAATTCCTTCTTGGGACGAATCAGGCCGGTTTCCTTTTTGCCCACATACATCTGAGCAATCTCGGCTCCGTCGCATTTTCCGGTGTTGGTAATGGTAAAGCTGATGCCGTCCTTGCCAACCACCAGGTTGCTGTAGGCGAAGGTGGTGTAGGAAAGTCCATATCCAAACGGGAACTGGACGGCCACATCTGCGGTATCATAGTAGCGGTATCCGATGAACGGTCCCTCGCGGTACTGCAGGTTGCGCTTGTCCTGGCCGGCGTAGTTGACGATGGAGCAATCCGTATATGCAAACGGATAAGACTCGGACAACTTTCCGGTTGGGATTTCCTTGCCGGTGATGATATCTAATAATGCGCTGGCGCCTGCCTGGCCGGTTAAGTAGCCGTGCAACAGGGCCTGCAAATGCTCTAACCATGGCATCTTCACTGCACTTCCGGCGCTCATGACACCGATGATGTGCTTATTGAAGACGGTTAAGCTCTCCAATTCCTTTATCTGATACTCCGGAATGTCCATGGACATACGGTCGCCGCCTTCGCTCTCTGCGATTTCATCCAATCCGAAGAAGAAAAGGACGACGTCGGCTTTTTCCGGATCATCCACCACCTGCAAATCATACTGTCCGATGGTCTCAGCGATGGTTTCCACCTTGGTGGAATTTACCTGGGAGCTTCCGGATCCCTGGTAGCGCGGTTTCTCGACAAATGGTCCGCGAAGGGCGACCTTGGTTCCGGGCTTTAATGGAAGGATGTCTTCCTCGTTCTTAAGTAAAACGGCGGAATTGACGGCTGCCTTCTTCGCAATTGCATGATGGGCATCTACATCAAATCCCTTAGTGTGATCGTTGTCCCGTACATACAGGGCTGCTTCGATGATTGGCAGGATGGCGCGATCGATTTCTTCTTCTGTGATGCGTCCCTCGCCCTCGGTGGCTGCCTGGATCAATTCTCTTGCGGAATCCAATCCCGGATTTGGCATCTCTACATTGGACTGGCACTTGACGCCGGCCACGTGATCGTTGCTTGCGCCCCAATCCGTTACTACGATGCCGTCGAAGCCCCATTCCTCTCGCAGGATATCTACCAAAAGATGCTTATTCTCGTTGGCGTATTCTCCGTTGACCTCGTTATAGGCGGACATGATGGTCTTCGCTCCGCCTTCCTTCACTGCAATTTCGAATGCGGTCAAATATATCTCTCGTAGGGTACGCTCGTCTACGACTGCATTCATTGCCATGCGGCGATACTCTCTGGAGTTCACTGCAAAGTGCTTCGGGCAAGAATAGATTTGCTGGCTCTGGATACCTCGCACATAGGCTGCTGCCATCTTTCCTGCTAAGATTGGATCCTCAGAAAAATATTCGAAGTTTCGTCCACAGAGTGGGGAGCGCTTCATATTTAATCCCGGTCCCAGCAACACATCCACCTTCTGTGCCACTGCTTCCTCTCCTAATGCTGCGCCGATTTCCTCGCCCAAGCTTGGATCCCAGCTATTGGCTACGGTTGCTGCCGTTGGGAAGCAGGTTGCCGGCAGTGATGCATTCAATCCCAGATGATCTCCGGCTCCTTCCTGTCTACGCAGTCCGTGCGGGCCATCGGAAAATGTGATCGACTGGATTTCCATGCGTGGAATATCGCGGGACTCCCATTCATTTTTTCCGCTTAGCAATGCGGCCTTCTCCATTAAAGTAAGCTTTGAAATTATTTCTTTCGCGTCCAAAAGCGTACCTCCTTATTCTGTACGTTTGTTATAGCACGGTTTCTCTCTTTGGTTTTACTTCGGAGGATAACTTGTCAAAAATCCGTGATAACTTGCA
>JAILOI010000048.1 GCA_024690885.1 Lachnospiraceae bacterium | reverse complement strand
GGTGCCATCAACTATACGCCGGTGGCCAAGGTGACCAATATCAGTTCCACCATCGAAGCATTGAAGGAACTGGGCATGTGGTTTGTCTGCGCAGATATGGGCGGAACCAGAATGTATGATTTAAATCTCAAGGGACCCATCGGTCTTGTCATTGGTAACGAAGGCAAGGGCATCAGTCCTTTGGTAAAGAAGAATTGTGATATGGTTGCTTCGATTCCGATGAAGGGCGATATTGATTCTTTGAATGCTTCTGTGGCATGCGGTATTTTGGCTTACGAGATTGTACGCCAGCGGACCTTTGCTTAAGCGCTTGTTTTTGGGGGAAACATGAAGAATACCATCAATGTAAAAGAGTTGTCCGATGAAGAAGTGGTACGGTTGTATCAGAACGGACATCGGGAATTTGAGGAACACATTTTTAAACGGTTTGATAAGATTGTCACCTCTTGCTGCAGTCCCTTGTTTTTGGTGGGAGCAGACAAGGATGATTTGAAACAAGAGGGTCGGGTCGGCTTGTATCAGGCGTTGCGGGACTACCGGGAAGGCTATGATACCAAGTTTGTAACCTTTGCCCACACCTGTATTACCAGACAGTTGTTGAAAGCCATCGAGGCCAACAATCGGAAGAAACACCAGCCCCTAAACGACTCGGTTTCCATTGATTCCAAAGAAGCGGATGGAACACTGGATGCGTTGTTTTTCGAACAAAAGGGGGCAAATCCGGAGGAACTTTATTTGCAGACGGAAAGCTTTCGTAAGCTGATTTCGGATGTGTATGAACGTCTTTCCGGTATGGAGAAGCAGGTGTTTGATTTGGCTTTGAAGGGATATGATTATAATCAAATTGCAGGCCGGATGGGTAAGGAACCCAAAGCAATCACCAACGCGTTGCAGCGGATTCGTGCCAAGGGCAAAGAGATGATGCAATAAGGATGAGAAGAAGTGTTGGAGACAATGCTTCTTTTTCTTTTTTGAGGAATGTATATGGCAGAGAAAGTAGTGGTTGGTTTATCGGGTGGTGTGGATTCATCCGTAGCCGCTTATTTATTAAAACAGCAGGGATATGAAGTCATCGGTGTCACCATGGAGATGTGGCGAAATCCGGACGAGCGTGTGGCCGGGAAGGCGATAGAAGATGCAAGGGCGGTAGCCAATCATCTGGGAATTCCCTTCTATGTATTAGACTTCCGTAAGGAGTTTCGACGGGATGTAATGGATTATTTTGTATCCGAATATATGGAAGGCAGAACCCCAAACCCTTGTATTGTTTGTAATCGGAAGATTAAGTGGGAAGCGTTATATCAGCGCAGCAAAGAATTGGGAGCGGATTATGTGGCGACCGGACACTATGCCAGAATCAATCGCCTGGCGAATGGCCGTTATGCCATCCAAAATTCCAAGACTGCCAGGAAGGACCAGACCTATGTGCTCTATGAATTGACCCAGGAGCAGTTGGCTCATACCCTGATGCCACTGGGCGATTATGAGAAGGATGAGATTCGTCAAATCGCAGCGGATGCCGGAATTCCGGTGGCAACCAAGAAGGACAGCCAGGATGTGTGTTTCATTCCGGACAACGACTATGTGCGGTTTTTAACCGAGGAATTACAGGATCGCCTGCCGGGAGAGGGAAACTTCCTATGGAAGGATGGCACTGTAGTGGGACGACACAAGGGCTATACCAATTATACCATTGGCCAGCGCAAGGGATTGCAGATTGCACTGGGGAAGCCGGTGTTTGTATTGTCCATGGATACGAAGAAGAATGAAGTGGTTTTGGGAGACAATGCGGATTTGTTTACCACCCATCTGGAAGCGGACCACATCAATTATATGGCAGAAGAAACCTTAGATCCCAACAAAACCTATCTGGGTAAGATTCGGTATTCTCATAGCGGCACCCCGTGTCATGTGAGGGTAACGGATGGTGTGATGCAGGTGGAGTTCGAAGAAGAAGTAAGAGCCATCACACCGGGGCAGGGGTTCGTCTTATATGATGGAGACTACATTGCCGCCGGCGGACGGATTCTCTAAGTTAGAGGGGAAGCTCCGAAGGGGTTCTTCCCAGATAGTGTCGATAAGTTGTAAATCCAACCGAACGTAACAATTCCGGAAGCTGTTCAAAGGCCAGACCGACATGCTCCGGTTTGTGAGCGTCGGCGCCGATGGTGATGGCGCGGCCACCACAGTCATAATAAAACTGCAGCAATTCGATGGACGGATTTGGTTCTGTCAGACCACAGCGATAGGCCCCGGTATTCACTTCCAAGGAAATATCATGGGCAATCAAAAAACGATAGATGGCTTCCAATAGTTCCGGAAAGTCAGAGGATAAGAGTGCAGTATCCTCACCAAAGAAACGCTTGGCATAACGGACGATATAGTCTAAGTGTCCCAAGGTATCGATATCATGGAAGGCGTTCAGGTTATCATAAGTAGCTTCTAAGTATTCCCGGAAGGCACCGGCAGCATCCCGCTTGTCATAGAAGGAATCGTAGTAGGGATCCTGCTTGTTCACCTGGTGAATGGAGCCGATGATAAAATCAAAATCATAATTGGATAGCAGTTCTTGATGCTTCGATACCAGATGTTCTTGTAAACCAAGCTCCATACCAACGCCAATATGGAACGAATCATCCGAGCATTCGGATGCGATGGCAGAGAGGGTTGGAAGATACGTTTCCAAGTCCAAATCGAAGAGATGGGGCTCTACCCAATAATCCAAATCCATATGATCGGTAAAAATCAAACCGGAGAGCTTCTTGGATTTTGCAGCGGCAATCATCTCATAGGGATCGGCCTCACTGTCTCCGGAAAAGCGCGTATGCATGTGCATATCATAGAGTTTTGTCATATCTTTTTCCTTTCTTTTTTCCCTGATTTTGATTATAAAAATCCCCGGGAAAAAACACAAGAAAGATGAGGAAAAAATCACCGCTTGTCCCTTATGTGAAAAAAATATCAATTTCCCTTCAAAGTACTTGAAATAATACAAAAAGTCGATTAGAATAATATTTGCGTCGGGCGTTTATGCCATGACGAATAAATTTAATTTTAATTAATTAGGAGGAAACAAAATGGCAGTTAGAGTAGCTATCAATGGTTTCGGTCGTATTGGTCGTCTGGCTTTCCGTCAGATGTTCGGAGCAGAGGGATATGAGGTTGTTGCAATCAACGATCTTACTAGCCCTAAGATGCTT
>JAILOI010000107.1 GCA_024690885.1 Lachnospiraceae bacterium | reverse complement strand
CCCCTGCTAAGGGTATAGGTCGGGAAACCGGCGCGAGGGTTCAAATCCCTCCTTCTCCGTTTTATATGGCGCCATAGCCAAGTGGTAAGGCAAAGGTCTGCAACACCTCTATCACCAGTTCAAATCTGGTTGGCGCCTCTCTTTTAGCGATACAGAAGTATCGCTTTTTTTATACCCGTTTTTCATAGATGAATGAAATGAAACAACACAGAAATACAGTTGAAAAAAATATACATAAATAAATTAGTGTTGACTTATTATGGAAAAACGTGTTAAATTGTCTGTAACAAAAATATAGCGCTTTAAACCGATGAAGCGGAGATCAAAGTAATACATGCGCGCACAGAGAGTCCGGGAAGCTGAGAGCCGGATCGAGATGCAGATTACCAAATGGACCGCGGAGGGCATAGTCAACAGCCGGAAGGCTTAGTACTCTATGACGTCAGACACGCGTCAGTTGTCAGAGATATGATGGTATCTCCAAAGAGTGTGGGACTTTCCCATGAAGCAAGGTGGCACCGCGGGTGAATTTACTCGTCCTTGACAGAATATCTGTCAAGGACGTTTTTGCGTAATGGGAGAGGTTATGACATTAAAAGAAATTCAAACAATTGCAGAGACTAACAAGTATCGACGGATTCCCATCGCTAAGGAAATCTACAGCGATAGCTATACACCGGTGGAGGTGATGCGACGACTGCGAAAAGCCAGTCATCATTGCTTCTTACTGGAGAGTGCCAGCCAGGATCAACAGTGGGGGCGATACTCCTTCTTAGGATATGAACCCACCATGGAAATCTCCGGAAGTGATTTTTCAACCCATCCGGGAGAGAAAATCCGTCAGGTGTTAGCCGATTATAAAAGCCCACGAATTCCGGGGCTGCCACCATTCACCGGTGGACTGGTAGGATATTTCTCCTACGATTACATCAAATACAATGAGCCAAAACTTCAGCTCAATCAGGGAGCGGATGACTTTAAGGATTTGGATTTGATGGTGTTCGATCGGGTAATTGCCTTTGATCATTACAAACAGAAAATTATCCTAATCGCCGGGGTCATGGTGGAAAACTTAGAAGAAAGCTATGAAAAGGCACTTTTCGACATCGATGAGATGCAGCAGTTGATTACCAATGGAGAGAAAGCCGAGTTTCCTCGCTTAGAACTGGAAAGTGAGCTGACTCCAATGTTTGATAAGGAACGCTTTTCCAAGATGATTGAGAAAGCGAAGTACTATATTCACGAAGGGGACATCTTCCAGGTGGTATTATCCAATCCCATCCGGGCGAAAGCCAAGGGAAGCTTGCTTGATACCTACCGGGTGCTGCGTGCCAGTAACCCATCGCCCTATATGTTTTACTTTAGCAGCGATGACATCGAGTTAGCGGGTGCGTCTCCGGAAACCCTGGTGAAGCTAGAGGGAGAGACCTTAAGTACCTTCCCGTTAGCCGGAACCCGACCGCGAGGCAAGACCAAGGAAGAGGATGAAGCACTAGAGCAAGAGCTTCTTGCAGATGAGAAGGAGCGAGCGGAGCACAACATGTTGGTAGACTTAGGTCGTAACGACATGGGCCGCATCAGCCGCATCGGAACGGTGGAGGTCAAAGAATATATGGCCATTCAGCGATTCTCCCAGGTGATGCACATCGGCTCCACAGTGGAAGGCAAAATCCGTGAGGATATGGATGCGGTGGATGCCATCAACGCCATTCTTCCGGCGGGAACCTTATCCGGTGCACCGAAGTTTCGTGCCTGTGAAATCATTGAAGAACTGGAAGGCTCCAAGCGCGGAGTATACGGCGGTGCGGTTGGATATCTGGATTTTTCCGGAAATATGGATGTCAGCATTGCTATCCGCTTAGTCTATAAGAAGAACGGTGAGGTATGCATTCGCTCCGGTGCCGGAATCGTAGCAGATTCGGTTGCGGATAAGGAATTTGAGGAATGCAAAAACAAAGCCAAGGCCGTCATCCTTGCCATGGAGAAAGCAAAGGAGGGTTTAGAATGATACTTTTGATAGATAACTACGACAGCTTCTCCTACAACGTATATCAGTTGGTCAGTTCCGTGGCCAAGGATGTGAAGGTGATTCGAAACGATGACTGTAGCGTGGAAGAAATCAAAGCGATGAAACCACAGGCCATTATCCTATCGCCGGGGCCGGGTCGCCCGGAGCAGGCAGGAGTTTGTTTAGACGTGATTCAACAATGTAAGGGTCAGATTCCTATTCTCGGTATCTGCCTCGGCCATCAGGCCATCTGCCAAAGTTACGGCGGTGTGGTTGGATATGCCAAGGAGCTGATGCATGGGAAGCAGAAACCCATACGCAAAATCGGAGAAAGCCAATTACTAAAAGGTATAAAAACACAATTTTTAGCAGCAAGATACCACTCCTTGTCTGCACAAGAGGCAACACTGCCGGAGGAATTAACCGTCATTGCAAGAAGCGATGATGCCGACGGTGAGGTGATGGCAGTAGAAGATGCACAAAATAAGGTCTACGGCGTACAGTTTCATCCGGAATCGGTAATGACACCGGACGGAAAACAGATGATAGAAAACTTTATGGAGGTACTAGGGGAATGATCAGAGAAGCCATATTTAAAGTAACCAAGAAAGAAAACTTAACCTATGATGAAGCAAGAACGGTAATGGATGAAATCATGGCCGGTGAGGCCAGCCAGCTTCAGATGAGCTGTTATTTAACAGCGCTTGCAATGAAGGGGGAAACCATTGATGAGATTACCGCATCTGCAGAGGGCATGCGTGCAGCAGGAACCAGATTGCTGCATGACATGGAGGTGTTAGAGATTGTAGGAACCGGTGGAGACGGATCCAATTCCTTTAACATTTCCACCACTTCCTCTTTTGTCATTGCATCTGCCGGCATTCCGGTGGCTAAGCATGGCAACCGTGCCGCATCTTCCAAATCCGGCGCAGCCGATTGCTTAGAAGCTTTGGGCGTGAAGATTGACATCAGTCCGGAGCACAGCAAGCGCACCTTAGAGAAGGTGAACATGTGCTTTTTATTCGCACAGAAATATCACACCGCAATGAAGTATGTGGGACCGGTTCGTAAAGAGCTGGGAATCCGCACCATCTTCAATATATTAGGACCATTGACCAATCCGGCCGGCGCAACCATGCAGGTTATGGGCGTGTACGAGAAGGAACTGGTAGAGCCGTTGGCCGAGGTACTTTGTAACTTAGGCGTACACAGTGGCGTGGTGGTATACGGAGAGGATAAGTTAGACGAAATCTCTTTAAGCGCACCAACCTATATCTGTGAAGTAAAGAACGGAACCACCAAGACCTATACCATTCGTCCGGAAGACTTCGGATACACCACTTGCAGCAAAGACGAGTTGGTGGGTGGAACACCGGAGGAAAACGCACAGATTACCAGAGAAATCTTAGAAGGCAAGGACAGAGGTCCGAAGCGCCAGGCGGTCTGCTTAAATGCCGGAGCTGCAATTTATGTAGCCGGTAAGGCCGACACACTTGCTGCCGGAGTAAAGATGGCAGAAGAACTCATTGATGAAGGCAAGGCCCTTCAGAAATTAGAAGAGTTCATTGAGGAAACAAATCGCGAGGAAGAACTCTCCGCGTAACGGAAAAAGGAAAATGGAAAATATTTTAGAAAAGATTGCTTTAACAACAAGAAAACGTATTGAGGATGCCAAGGTTACATGCCCTATGGTCACGCTACAGGCCATGATAGAGCAAAAATCGGAAGAAGAAGCGGCTCCTTCCTTCTTCAACATGCTTTCAAAGCCAGGTATGTCCTTCATCTGCGAGGTCAAGAAAGCCTCTCCCTCAAAGGGGCTGATTTCTGCAGATTTTCCCTATAGGGACATTGCCAAGGAATACGAAGCAGCCGGTGCATCAGCAATTTCTTGTTTGACTGAGCCATACTACTTCCAAGGAGCAGATAACTACCTAAGTGAAATTGTAGAAGAGGTAAAAATTCCTGTCTTGCGAAAGGACTTTACCGTTGATACGTACATGATCTATCAAGCCAAATTACTTGGCGCTTCTGCAATTTTGCTCATCTGTTCCATTTTATCGGATCGTCAACTGCTAGAGTTTCGCCAGACGGCGGAGTCCTTAGGATTAGATGCTTTGGTGGAGACCCACGATGCGGAAGAAGTAAAGCGAGCCCTCGCCTGTGGGGCAAAAATCATCGGTGTCAACAACCGGGATTTAAAAACATTTCAGGTAGATCCAAGCAACAGCGTCCGCTTACGAAGCCTCGTCCCAAAAGATGTGGTGTTTGTATCGGAAAGCGGAATCAAAACGCCGGAAGATATTGCGCTTTTGCGTGACAACGGAGTGGATGCCGTATTGATTGGTGAAACATTAATGAAAGCAGCCGACAAAAAAGGAATGTTGGAACACTTAAACGGAAGTTGCTTATGAAAGATGTCAAAATCAAAATCTGCGGATTGAAGCGGATGGAGGATATCGCATATGCAAATCGATATCAACCAGACTATGTGGGATTTATCATAAATTTTCCAAAAAGTCACCGCTCCAAGACTCCACAGGAAGTAGAAATATTAGCAAGAGAGCTATCAGACTCTATACAAAAAGTGGGTGTTTTTGTGGATGAACCTGCAGAAACACCCATCACCATGGCAAATCAGGGAATCATCGATGTGATTCAGCTCCATGGGAATGAGGATGAAGACTATATACAAACCCTTCGAAGTCGATGTAGAGCCAAGATTATCAAGGCCTTTACCATACGAGGTGCTGCAGATATTCGTGCAGCCAAGGAAAGCAGTGCCGATTACGTCCTGTTAGATCAGGGGAAGGGAAGCGGCCAGGTCTTTGACTGGAGCTGGATTCCCGGGGATTTCGGGAGAGCGTACTTTTTGGCCGGAGGCTTAACACCGGAGAATATCGACGATGCATATGGACGGCTTCATCCCTGGGCGATGGATATCAGCAGCGGGGTGGAGACCAATCAACAGAAAGACGAAGGAAAAATCAAATCCATACTGGATTGGAGAAATGAGAAAGAAGGAAATGGGAAATGAGTAATGGAAGATTCGGACAGCATGGCGGACAGTACATTCCGGAAACCTTGATGAATGCGGTCTTGGAGTTGGAAGAGGCGTACAATAAGTACAAAGATGACCCAACATTCAACCAAGAGCTGCAGGAGTTATTCAACGAGTATGCAGGACGTCCTTCCCGCTTGTATTATGCCAAGCATATGACGGAGGATTTGGGCGGTGCCAAGGTATACTTAAAGCGCGAGGACTTAAATCATACCGGCGCCCACAAGATTAACAACGTCATCGGACAGTGCTTGCTGGCACAGAAGATGGGTAAAACCAGAGTAATCGCAGAGACCGGAGCCGGCCAGCACGGCGTGGCAACTGCAACGGTTGCAGCCTTAATGGGCATGGAATGTGAGATTTTCATGGGTGCAGTGGACTGCGAGCGCCAGGCGTTAAACGTGTATCGTATGAAGTTATTGGGTGCCAAGGTACATCCGGTTACTTCCGGAACCGCAACCCTCAAGGATGCCGTATCTGAGACCATGCGGGAGTGGACCAATCGAATCGATGATACCCATTATGTATTAGGATCGGTAATGGGACCCCATCCATTCCCAACCATCGTACGTGATTTTCAGGCGGTCATCTCCAAAGAGATGAAGGAACAGATACTTGAGAAGGAAGGTCGCCTTCCGGATGCAGTACTTGCTTGTGTAGGCGGTGGTTCCAATGCGATTGGTGCTTTTTACCACTTCATTAACGACAAAGAGGTGCGTTTAATTGGCTGTGAAGCAGCCGGAAGAGGCATTGATACCAAGGAAACCGCGGCAACATTGAATACCGGAAAGCTGGGAATCTTCCATGGAATGAAGTCTTACTTCTGCCAGGACGAATACGGACAGATTGCACCGGTGTATTCCATCTCCGCCGGATTGGACTATCCGGGAATCGGACCGGAGCATGCCATGTTATACGATGAGGGCCGTGCAGAATACGTAGCCATCACCGATGACGAGGCTGTGGATGCATTCGAATACTTATCCAAGACGGAAGGAATCATTCCGGCCATTGAGAGTGCCCATGCGGTGGCACATGCCATGAAGATTGTACCAACCATGAGCAAGGATCAAATTGTGATTATCAATATCTCCGGTCGTGGAGACAAAGACGTAGCGGCTATTGCCAGATACAGAGGGGAGGATATCCATGAATAATCGTGTAACAGATGCATTTAAGAAGGGCAAAGCCTTCATTCCATTCATTACCTGCGGAGACCCGGATTTAGAGACGACCAAGGAATTGATTGTGGCCATGGATCAGGCAGGAGCCGATGTGATTGAGCTTGGAATACCTTTTTCTGATCCAACCGCAGAAGGACCGGTAATTCAGGAAGCCAATATCCGTGCACTTTCCCAGGGAATCACCACGGATGATATTTTTGCCATGGTCAAGGAAGTACGTCAACAAACCCAGGTACCACTGGTATTTATGACCTACGCCAATGTGGTTTATTCCTATGGCATCGAACGCTTTATGAAGAACAGCCGGGACGTGGGTATGGACGGATTGATTCTGCCGGATGTTCCTCATGAGGAAAAAGCAGAGTTTGCTCAGGTGGCAGATGATTTCGATATCGCCTTCATTTCCCTTATCGCGCCAACCTCCAAGGAGCGCATTCGCCAGATTGCCAAGGACGCAGAAGGCTTTGTATACTGCGTATCCTCCCTTGGGGTAACAGGAACCAGAAGTGATATCACCACCGACATTAAGTCCATGGTGGATTTGGTAAAAGCAGAGAAAGACATTCCATGTGCCGTAGGATTTGGAATTTCCACACCAAGCCAGGCCAAGCAGATGGCGGACCAGTCGGACGGAGCCATCGTCGGAAGCGCCATCGTAAAGATATGTGCCAAGTACGGCAAGGACTGTGTTCCATATGTGGCGCAGTTTGTCAAAGAAATGAAAGACGGAATTTGTGCATAAAACAAAAAGGCAGCAGGGGAGAAAACTCCACCTGCTGCTATTTTTATGCCTCTTTGTCCATGATTTTGGAGAAGGCCGGAATAATTTGTGCGGCAATCACAGCTTTGAGCGCATCCAAAGGAAGAAATGGTAAAAATCCAATATTAAAAGCTGTCAGCCAATCGTATTGCATCATCACCTTCAGATAAATCATACCAATCAGGTCAATGATGACAACACCGATCAAAGCACAAACGGTATACCAGATACGATTGTATTTGCGACCACGAATCAGCGGAAGCACGATGGCCACGATTGGAAAAGCCCAGGTGTAAGCACCCCAGGGCTGAATCAAGTATCCCAGGCCGCCCTTGCCACCGATGAATACCGGAACGCCCACAATTCCTAAAATCATCCAAATCATGGTGATTAGAATGGAATCTGCCGGAGCAAATAACAAAGCAATGATAAACAGAATGAAATTAATCATTGTAATATGTGGGGCGCCCGGAAGGGGCAGTGGAATACTGATGTAGGCACCGATGCAAAGAAGTGCAGCAAAGAGTGCGCAGTATACCATACGTTTCGTGGAAATTTTGCGAGTTGTTGTCTGTTGGTCCATGTAATTATCCTCTCTCGTAATAAAGTAAGTGTACGCTCTAAATATAAAAATAAATGCCTTAATTGTCAACCAAAAATATAAAAAGGTTTACAACTAGCAAGATACACAAAAATCTATTTAATCTTTGCCTTGGGTTTGGTAAAATGTTAGTAACTAATCGTATCTAACAGCATAGAAAGGGGTTTTTATGTCTGAAATTATCGATATGATACGCAAGAACGGCATTTTACCCATCGCGTCCATTGAGAACGAGATTGATGCAATCCCCATTGGGACCGCATTGTATAACGCAGGCTTACGTGTGATAGAGATAACCTTTCGCACAGACAAAGCCCTTGAAAGCATGCGGGTGATTACCTCGGCATTTCCGGATATGTATATCGGAGCAGGAACGGTATGTACCACCAAGCAGGTGGACATGGCCATCGAAGCCGGATGTCGGTTCATCGTGTCGCCCGGAGTCAATCCCAAAATTATCAAGTACTGTAAGAAAAAAGAAATTGAAATTATTCCCGGCGTCTCAACCGCTACGGAAATTGAGCAAGCCATAGATTTGGGAATCTCCTTGGTGAAGTTTTTTCCGTGTGAGCTGCTAGGTGGCATTGACTATATCAAGGCATTATCCCATCCATATCCGAAGATTACCTTTTTACCATCGGGTGGAATCGACGGCAAGAATATGGGAGAGTACCTAAAGCATCCGGCGGTGGTAGCAGTAAACGGAACTTGGATCATTGATGAGGACTTTCATGAGAAACAAAACTTCGATGAAATCGAGGAGCGGGCCAAGACTGCAGTAAAAGAGATGTTAGGGTTTCGCATCGATCATGTGGCCGTCAATCTGGCGCGGGATGAAGAGGCAGAGGAAGCTGCCGGAGATTTTGCGGACCTCTTTGATCTGGAGGTTACGGAAGATGCCCAAAGTTTTAAGGCGGGAGAGATGTTCCAGGCCATGAAACCCAGTATGCGGGGACTCATGGGGCATATGGGCATACAGACCAACTCCTTGGAGCGGGCCGAATATTATTTGAGCAATCGAGGCGTGGAATTTGGATTGGAAAACCATGACTCTATTGAAGAAGATTCCATCTATCTAAATACAGAAATTGGGGGAATCGCAATACAAATTTTAGAGAAGCACAAGGGTTAAGTGTGTAGGAAAGGAGCTTTCTATGGCAACGAAGAAAGAAAAATCATTGGGCATGAATTCCATCAATGCCCGCATCATTATGCTGGTAGTGATTTGTATCCTGTTATTTATCGGGTTAAATGCAGCCTACATCATCCCCCAGTCCAAGAATGCCGTCCAGGCAACCACCGAGAAGAACATGCAGGACATCGCCATGTTTTCCGGAATGCTGGTGGAGGACATGATTGAGGAAAATGGTGCAGAGAATGTAAACTACGATATGCTGAAGACCGTGCTGGAGGGCAAAGGCTTAGCTGGCATTGATTCCAGTTATGTCTACGTGGTAAATGAAGAAGGAACCTTCCTCTATCACAAGAAGGAAGACAAGATTGGAACTACCGTATTCAATGAGCAGATCAACAACCTGTTAACCAAGATTCCAACCGGAAGCTACAATGCAACCGGAACCTTCCACTATACCGATGAGAATGGTGTCAAAAAGTACACCTCCTACCAGGT
>JAILOI010000086.1 GCA_024690885.1 Lachnospiraceae bacterium | reverse complement strand
AAGCAGGTGAAGCATTATGTCAGATGTAAAGATTGCAACCAGAGACAGCTATGGTAACGCATTGGTAGAGCTGGGCAAGGAGCATGACGATCTCTTCGTTTTGGATGCAGATCTGGCAGAAGCTACCAAGACCGGCACTTTCAAGAAGGCTTTTCCGGAGCGCCACATCGATTGCGGTATCCAGGAATGCGATATGGTAGGCATTGCAGCAGGTATGGCAGCAACCGGCAAGGTTCCTTTCTGCTCCAGTTTCGCAATGTTTGCAGCCGGACGTGCATATGAGCAGGTTCGTAACTCGGTAGCATACCCGAGATTCAACGTGAAGATTGGTGCTACCCATGCTGGTATTTCCGTTGGTGAAGACGGTGCCAGCCATCAGTGCTTGGAGGATTTGGCGCTGATGCGTGCAATTCCAGGTATGGTGGTATTAAATCCGGCCGATGATATCGAGGCGAAGGCTGCAGTTCGTGCGGCTTACGAGTACGATGGCCCGGTATATTTGCGTTTTGGTCGTCTGGCTGTTCCGGTCATCAACGACAATGCAGATTATAAGTTCGAAATCGGCAAGGGTATCACCCTGAAGGAAGGCAAGGATTTGACTATCATCGCAACCGGTTTGGAGGTTGGTGAATCTCTGGAAGCTGCTAAGATGTTGGAAGCAGACGGTATTTCTGCTGAGGTCATCAACATTCACACCATCAAGCCTTTGGATGTAGACTTGGTTGTCAAGAGTGCTGCGAAGACCGGCAAGGTGGTTACCGTTGAGGAGCATTCCGTCATCGGTGGTTTAGGTGGAGCGGTTGCTGAGGCTTTGGCTGAGCATTGCCCAACCAAGATGCTTCGTATCGGTGTCCATGACACCTTCGGTGAGTCCGGCCCGGCCGTAGAACTTCTGAAGAAGTATGAGTTGGATGCTGCCGGCATCTACAAGCAGATCAAAGCATTCGTATAAATTTTAAGTAGCAATCAACCGAGTGTTCCGTTATGGGACACTCGGTTTTTTCTTGTGGAAAAGGTTTTTTGCCGGTGGGGGTTGTTGTATAATAGACCCATGAAAAAAGGACAGAAAAAGAAGCATCGAAAGCTTTGGGCATTCTTAAAATTTCAAATTTTTCTCATGGTTCTCATCTTAGGTGGAGTGGCCTTTTATTACCTCAGTGGATACGGGGAAAAAGTCTCTGCACTGAAGACGGAAGCTTCGAAGTACGTATCGGAGTCTACCGTAGATACCTTCAAATCCACCGAGACCTCCATTGCTTATGATGTGAACGATCAAGTGATTTCTGTCATGCGCGGGGAGAAGGACGTATACTATGTGGAATCCCAGCGAATTCCGACCTATTGCAAGCAAGCCATCATCAGTATCGAGGACAAAAAGTTCTACAAGCATCACGGCGTGGATTTTAAAGCGATTGTCCGTGCGGCCTGGACCATTCTGCGGGACGGCAAGGTGAGTCAGGGTGGTAGTACCATCACCCAGCAGTTGGCGCGAACCATCTTTTTGAACCGAGATAAAACCTGGGAACGTAAGGTGGAAGAGATTTATATTGCCCTGGCCTTGGAGGAGAAGTATTCCAAGGACCAAATCCTGGAGTTTTATCTCAACAATATTTATTTTGCCAATGGATTTTACGGAATTGAGGCGGCCAGCAAGGGGTACTTCAACAAGAGCATCAATCAGTTGTCTTTATCGGAGATTGCGTTTTTGTGTGCAATTCCCAATAACCCCAGCAACTATGATCCCTATCAGCATTTTGACCACACCTTAACGAGACGGAATCGTATTTTAAAAAACATGTTAGAGGATGGGGTGATTTCCGAGGCCAGTTACAATGAGGCGGTGACCCAAGCCATCTATCTCGAGTCGGCAACGGAAGTCTCCAATGATAACGCGGAGACCTACTTGTTCTATTGTGCAACGCGAGCGCTGATGGAACTAGAGGGTTTTACTTTTCGGAATGAATTTGCGGATGACGAAGATCGGGAAGCCTATGAGGCTGCTTATTCGGAAGCCTATGACCGTTGCAATCGGAAGCTTTTTACCGGTGGCTACCGGATTTATACCTCCCTTAGCCTCGAGATGCAGGCGAAACTGCAGGAGACGGTGGACAGTCATTTTACCAAATATCAGGAAACCAACGACGAGGGGGTATACAAGCTGCAGGCAGCAGCGGTGTGCCTGGACAATAACACCGGTCTGGTGCGGGCCATCGTAGGAGGCCGAAAGCAAAACATACCGGGATATACCCTAAATCGTGCGTACCAGAGTTTCCGACAACCGGGAAGTACCATAAAGCCGTTGGTGGTATATCTGCCTTCCATCGAGAATGGACTTCGGGCGGATGACATTGTAGTGGATGAGAAAATCGAAGGCGGACCGTCCAATGCGGATGGCACCTATATGGGAGAGATCTCCGTGCGAACCGCTGTGGCGCTTTCCAGAAATACCGTAGCGTATCGCTTGTTTGAGAAGTTAACCCCGCAGGTGGGGTTGTCCTATTTGGAAGCCATGGATTTTGCCCAGGTGGATGCTTCCGAGGAAACCATGGCAGCGGCCTTAGGTGGCCTAACCCACGGCGTTTCCATACTTGAAATGGTAAAAGGATATGCTACAATAGAGAACGATGGAAACTATCGTGAACCAACTTGTATCATCAAGATTACGGATTCTGCAGGCAACGTACTGTATCAGGCAGACCGGACGGAGACCGTGGTCTACAAGATGGATGCATCCCGTCAGATGACGGATATCTTGGAGTCGGTGTTAACCGAAGGCACCGCCAAGGGATATGCGCTAGAGGATATGCCTTGTGCCGGTAAGACCGGTACCACCAACGACAACAAGGATAGCTGGTTCATTGGATATACCAGGTATTATACCACCGGCATTTGGGTTGGCTATGATATGCCCCAAACCCTGCCGAATGTCACCGTGATTCGTACCCCGATGAACATCTGGAAGGAATTTATGACGGAGATTCATCAGGGACTGGCACCAATTGATTTCATCGATCCGATGGTCGTGGAGACACCGGAGAATACAGAAGAAGCCGAGGAGGAAACCGTAACGGAGACCACGGAAGTGGTAGAGGAGACATCCGTTGTGGAAGAATCGGAGGATGCAGGAGAAGCAGAAGGGGAAGAACTGCTACCGTAGGGGGTATTTTCGAGGATCGTAGGAATAGAAGTTTTTTGATCAGTAGCAAACGAAAGGGATTGTAGAGATGAAAGAGTATGGATTTGGAGTTGATGTAGGCGGAACCACTTGTAAGCTTGGCTTTTTTAAAACCGACGGAACCCTGTTGGATAAGTGGGAAATCGTAACCGATACCTCCAATAATGGAGCAAACATCTTAAAGGATATTACGGAAGCCATCTATGCAAAGATGGAGGAGAACCAGATTACCAAGGAGCAGGTACAGGGTATCGGCGTTGGTGTTCCGGGTGCGGTAACTCCGGATGGCGTGGTAAACCGTTGTGTAAACTTAGGCTGGGGTGTTGTGCCAATCGAGAAGGATTTGGCAGAGATTTCCGGCATGAAGGTTCGTGCAGCCAACGATGCCAACATCGCTGCTTTGGGCGAGGCTTGGATTGGCGGCGGCAAGGGCTGTGACAGCGTTGTTATGGTTACGCTGGGAACCGGTATTGGCGGTGGATTGGTAATCAATAATCAGATTATTACCGGACATCATGGTGCAGCCGGTGAGATTGGTCACATCGTTGTAAATCCGGATGAGATTTTGGTATGTAATTGTGGTAATCACGGATGTATCGAGCAGTATGCATCTGCAACCGGAATTGTACGCTTAGCAAAGCGTCATATGGATCGAAGCCAGAAGGAAAGCCCAATCCGTGAGATTGCAGACTTAACCGCTAAGGACGTATTTGATTATGCCAAGAAGAACGATGAGTTGGCGGTAGAGATTGTCCAGACCGTATGTGGTATGTTGGGCAAGCTGATTGCGAAGATTTGTAACGTTATGAATCCGGAAATCGTATTGATTGGTGGTGGTGTATCCAAGGCAGGAAACATCATTATTGACAACATGATGGAGGACTTCCAGAGTGAAGTATTCCATGCAGCCAAGGACACCAAGATTGCCCTGGCAACCTTAGGAAATGACGCCGGAATTTATGGTGGATTACGTTTGATTTTGGACTAAGAAATCCCTTGATTCCTAAAAATAAAAGTGCTATACTATCAACGTTGGCCGAAAGCCAATGAAGGCGAGGTGTGGCTCAGCTTGGTAGAGCGCTTGCTTCGGGAGCAAGAGGCCGCGCGTTCGAATCGCGTCACCTCGACATAGAAGAAGCTCGATGGAGAAATCCATCGAGCTTTTTTGTTGTCTTTTTATAGCGAATCCTGATCAAAGTAAAGCCGCTCAGCGCCAAGGCGTGGTACAAGGGCCTGGGTAATGAATTGCTGCATCCCGGCGGCAATGTCATCCGGATAATGGTAGTAGCCGTCCTTCAATACGAAGGGATAAAAGGCGATGGCCCCATCCGGTCGAATGCGCCGTAGAATCTTCAAGTAATCCTTGGAGATACGGAAGGATCCAATGCTTACATCAGATAATTGCTCGATCGGAATGATGGAGAGGACTTGGGAAAGCATCTCCCCATAAACCGCTCGCCAGTGAGGCACAAGAATCATGGGATCGAAGCAGAGGCGGACCTTACACCCATTAGCAATTGCTTCTGCTGCGGATGCAAGACGTTGGGTAAGAGAGGCAGCCTTGTGCTCATAAGCCGAAATCACCGGTTGGGGTGAGATGGTATAGGCGTAGTAGACATTGGGCAGCGGCCGAAGGTGATGGGGCGCTGCTTTGGTCCGAATTTCCAGACGCAGGTTCTTTTTGGTGGAAGCAACATCCAACCAAAAGGAAATGGCTCCGCTTAAATGCTCAATGGGAAACAAATCGGAGTCATAGGAGAGACACAAATACACGGGATGATGTGTTAAAAGATGATTTAATTCATCCAGATAATCCCCGTAATTCAAGAAAATCACCACATTACCAGAGGGGTACATCCCCTGGAGATAACAGTACTCACAATCAAAGAGACAGTTCATAGCCAGAGAGGTGTAGTAGAAATGTTCGTTGCCGAAACTCTGACAAACCGGTGCACCGGGATAGAAAAAAGGCGCACGTTTGGCTGCCAGAATCAAAGCCGGAGCCTGGCGCTGCAACACCACATCCTGGTGGGGGCGACAGAAGACGTCTTTGTAATGTCCGATGGGAATCACTTCCTTGGGTTGCACACGTAACAAAATCTCTTGCACGCGATTTGGATCCAAACCATCCTCCACGTAGACAACATCAAAGGTGCGGCCCGGGGTCATTGTGAAATTATGAGAAGGACTGCAAGAGTCGGGATTTAAGGATTTCAAAAACCATACTTCCTTTCCGTTTGTTAGGGGCAGGCAAGAGTGCCTCATCATAGAGTGCATCTACCACCGGCTGGATGGGAAGATTGCTTAAGGTGCAAAAGTGCAGCAGGTGGGAAAGCTCGATGGATTGATAACGACTGAGATGTAATTCCTGGCAAAGACGCTCATAGATTGTCGTATCTTCCGCCGGAGCCGTAACCTTGGTGCTTGTGGAATCGATATGGGCGTCAATCCAGGCAATCAGTGGCTTGGCACCATTCAACATATGATTGCGAAATGCTTCCAAATCAATCTGTTCCGGGTGCAGGGCATCACTGACCACCTTCCATAGGTGAATCTGATGAGGACCTGCAAAATAGCTGGCAGCCGCAAAGATGGCACTGCCCTCCATGTCATAGAGGAAGCCGCCGGCCGAAACCGGAGCATCCGGAAGGGACACCGGCGCGCCGGAAGTAACAAGGGGCGCCATGGGAATATCGGCATGGGCATGTAAATCCGGATAGAACCACCGGCCGCTCTCTTCATCAAGAATGCGGCTAATGCCATAGACTTCGCCTACATCAAATCCGATGCCACCCGCCGATCCATAAGAAATCACCACGTCATCCGTACCGAGGCGATTGGAAGGGCAATACCGGGTAAGCATGTGACTAACGCAAACGGAAGCGGCATGCTTTCCCACGCCGGTTACGGCTAGGACGATGTCGCCTCCGTGAAATACCTGAAACAGGGAGAAGGAATCCTCCCGCTTCAGGTGATAATGTGAAATTAGTGGAGAAGCCTCATGATATAAGGCACAAAACAGAAATACCATTACATGTGCTTCTCGATGCCGTTGTAGCCGTTCAACAACAGCTGGGATGAATAATCAATCACATCCTGCAACGGAATCTTGCGGCCATCGGAGTACCAGCTACGGAAGATGCTGGTGATGGCAACGCAGTATGCGCGTACCAACAACGGATGCTCAGTAATCTCGTAGAAGTGCTGGAAAAAGGCACTGTTGAGCACATCGTTGGTTACCTTATTATAGAAGAAATGGTATTCCGGATCGCATAAGAGCTTCTTCTGAACCGGATCCCCCTCGTCTAAGTAGTGATAAAAGATGTTAATGCAGGTCGCAACATCTAAGGAACCGGCAGTTGCTTCAATCTTCTCGAGAAGCTCCTGTACCATCTCTGCCTCAATTTCATCTACCAAATCATCCAAGGATGTATAATGCAGATAAAAAGTCTTACGGTTGATGTCCGCCTTCTGGGTCAACTCCGTAATGGAAATCTGGTTAAAATCCTTGGTCATAATCAAATCATAAAAAGCGTCACGAATGCATTTGAGTGTTCGTTTCACTCTTAAATCCGTACTTTCGTGTTTCATATCTCTCCCTCCAAAAACAATACACATGTGTGAACAAACACATTATATAAAAGAAATAATGCATATGCAACAAAAAAACACAAGTGTACCCTAACAGAGACAAGACAATTATGAAATTTTTATAAATTCTGAAGGGAAGCCCTTGAAGAAATCTGAGAAAAGTATACAATAAAAAATACTTCAAACCTGAACTATTCAAATTGTAAACAATCGAATTAGAGGAGGTGGCTTCGTGAAAGATAGAGATCGCAGCGTTGATATGTTTCAGCTGCATATCTTAGACCGAGAGGTGAAGAAGGCATTTGAGGAGCTACAGATGACCTATGTCAATGATAAAACCGTGGCAACCCATGGATGGATCATTGCGTATCTCTGTGAGCATACCGAGTTGGAAATTTATCAGAAGGACCTGGAGCGGAAGTTCCATATGGCGCCTTCCACCATGACGATGATTTTGCAGAGTATGGAGCGGGCGGGGCTTATTCAGCGTGTCAGTGCCTGTCACGACGCCAGACTGAAGCAGATTGCCCTGACGCCGGAAGGAATTCGTTATAACGAGAATGCAATGAAAAACTTCGAAATCATAGGCAAGCGTATGATTGAAGGGATTGCTCCCGAGGAGCTAGAGACGTGTCGGAGAGTGTTCCGTCAAATGATTGAAAATTTGAAAGATCCGAAGGACGAAAGGAGAACGGAATAGATGATAAGGAAGTTAACGCCCCATACCAAGGGGTACGTGAGATTTGCCATCGCAACGCCGCTGTTTATGTTGTTAGAAGTGGCGATGGAGATGATCATTCCCCGTATGATGGCCACCATGATTGATCAGGGAATCAATGCCGGTAATTTAGAGCGTATTATTATAGTAGGATTACAGATGCTTGCAGCAGCGGCAGTTGGATTGTTTGCCGGAATTATGGGTGGAAAAAATGGTGCTTATGCCTCAGCCGGATTTGCCAAGAATTTGCGCCAGGCGATGTTTGAAAAAATTCAGACGTACTCTTTTTCCAACATCGATAAGTTTTCCTCCAACAGTTTGATTACCCGACTGACAACGGATGTGACCAACCTGCAGAATGCTTTTCAGATGCTGCTTCGTATGGGAACCCGAGCACCGGCCAGCTTGATTGTTGCAGTATTTATGACCATCAGCATCAGCCCGGAGCTTTCCACCATCTACTTAGGAGCGGTTGCGGTATTGATTGTGGTCTTAATCATTGTGATGCCGATTACCCATAAGCGCTTCCGCCAGGTATTTGAGCGCTACGATGCCATGAACGAAAGTGTTCAGGAGAATGTCTCCGCGATTCGAGTGGTGAAGGCATATGTGCGAGAAGAGCATGAAACCAAGAAGTTCCATATGGCCAGTGAGAATATCTATAAGCTGTCCGTCAAGGCAGAGCGCATGATTGTCATCATGATGCCGCTCATGATGGCGGCCGTCTATAGTTGTATCATGTTATTGAGTTGGAATGGCGCTAAGATGATTGTTGATTCAACTCTTACAACCGGCGAATTAACAAGCCTTTTGTCCTATTGTATGAATATTCTCATGAGCTTGATGATGCTATCTGTGGTCTTTGTTATGATCATGATGAGTACCGCATCTGCACAGCGAATTGTTGAGGTATTAGACGAGGTTCCGTCTATTGCAAACAAGCAGGATGCATTGATGGAAGTGCCGGATGGCTCCATCGATTTTGATCACGTAAACTTTAAATATAAGGAAGATTCCAAGGACAACGTCCTAAGCGACATCAATTTACATATCAAAAGTGGAGAGACCATCGGTATCATCGGTGGAACCGGTAGTGCCAAGACTTCTTTGGTTAACCTGATTTCCAGACTCTACGATGTATCGGAAGGAAGCATCGCCGTGGGCGGTAATGACGTCCGGGATTACGATGTGGAAACCTTGCGTGACCAGGTATCTGTGGTGCTGCAGAAGAATGTACTTTTTTCCGGAACCATCCTAGAAAACCTGCGATGGGGTGATATGGATGCCAGCGAAGAAGAATGCAAACGGGCTTGCCGGATGGCGTGTGCCGATGAATTTATCGACAAGATGCCGGATGGCTACAATACCTACATCGAGCAGGGCGGAACCAACGTCTCCGGCGGACAGCGCCAGCGGTTGTGTATCGCCAGAGCCTTATTAAAAAAGCCACGGGTTTTGATTTTGGATGATAGTACCAGTGCAGTAGACACTGCTACGGATGCCAAGATTCGTCGGGCGTTCCGGGAGGAGATTCCGGGTACCACGAAGCTGATCATCGCCCAGCGTATTTCCAGTGTGCAGGATGCAGACCGCATCGTAGTCATGGAAGACGGTAAAATCAACGGTGTGGGAACCCACGAAGAACTGTTGGCAACCAATGCTATTTATCGTGATGTATATGAATCCCAAACCGGAGGCGGAGCGGGAGACTTTGATGAAAAGGAGGTGGATGACTAATGGCAAGAATGCAACGACGTGTATCAAAAGAAGAAATGAAGGCATCCGCCGGCTCCCTGGGACGATTGTTTCGTTTGTTGTTCAAAACTTACCCGGTGCAGCTGATTGTAGTGGTGATTGGAATTTTTGTATCCGTATTGGCCAATGTGCAGGGAACCATGTTCATCCAGCGCTTGGTGGATGATTATATCGTACCGATGGTGCAGACCAATAACCACGATTTCGGTCCGCTGGCAGCTGCCATGCGACGGGTAGTCATCTTCTATGCGGTGGGAATTGCAGCAAGTTATACCTATAACTTCATTATGATATATGTGGGCCAGGGCATGCTGCGCAAGCTGAGAAATCAGATGTTTGAGCATATGCAGAAGTTGCCGATTCGCTACTTCGACACCCATGCCCATGGAGACATTATGTCCACCTATACGAATGATATTGATACCCTGCGTCAGATGCTGACCCAGAGTATTCCCCAGATCATCAATAGTACGATTACCATTGTTGCCGTATTCATTTCTATGATTTGGCTATCTATTCCGCTGACCATCATAACTTTATTGATGGTTGGAGTGATGCTGGTGGTCACCACGAATTTGGCCAAACTCTCCGGTAAGTACTTCATGCAGCAGCAGAAGGACATCGCCAACATCAACGGTAACATCGAAGAGATGATGAACGGACAGAAGGTGGTCAAGGTCTTCAATCACGAAGAACCATCCATTGAGAAGTTCACAGAGTTGAATAACCAGCTCTTTGATAGTGCCAGCAAGGCCAATACCTATGCCAACGTGATGATGCCGGCCAATGCCCAAATCGGAAATGTCAGCTATGTCATTGTAGCAGTCATTGGTGGTGCGCTGGCCCTAAGCGGTAATGCGGGATTAACCTTAGGAAAGTTGGTCAGCTTTTTGACCTTTAATAAGAGTTTTAACATGCCAATCAACCAGGTCAGCCAGCAGTTTAACTTCATTGTTATGGCTATGGCCGGAGCCGGACGTGTCTTTGCATTGATGGATGAAACGCCGGAAGTGGATGACGGATATGTCATGTTGGTAAATGCCAAGGAAGAAGGCGGTGAAATTACCGAGACAACGGAGCATACCGGACTGTGGGCATGGAAGCATTATCATGCAGCAGAAGGAACCACCACCTATCGAAAACTGGCCGGAAAAATCATATTTGACGATGTTGATTTTGGATACAACCAAGACAAGCAGGTGCTGCACAACATCACATTATTTGGTAATCCGGGACAAAAAATCGCCTTCGTAGGTGCAACCGGAGCCGGCAAAACCACCATCATGAATTTGATCAATCGATTCTATGATATTCAGGACGGCAAGATTCGATACGACGATATCAATGTAAACAAGATCAAGAAGGCAGACTTACGCCGGTCCTTAGGTATTGTACTGCAGGATACCCATCTGTTCACCGGAACCGTGGCGGAGAATATCCGATACGGCAAATTAGATGCCACGGAGGAAGAGGTGATTGCAGCAGCAAAGTTGGCCAATGCGGATGGATTTATTCGCCGATTGCCCCAGGGGTATGATACCATGCTCACCGGAGATGGTGCCAACTTAAGCCAGGGACAGCGTCAGCTGTTGGCGATTGCCCGGGCAGCCATTGCAGACCCGCCGGCATTGATTCTTGATGAGGCTACCAGTTCCATCGATACCCGTACAGAGAAAATCGTACAGGACGGCATGGACAAGCTGATGAGCGGTCGTACCACCTTCGTTATTGCCCATCGTCTTTCCACCATTCGCAACTCCGATTGCATTATGGTTATGGAGAACGGACGCATCATCGAGCGTGGAAATCATGAGGAGTTGATGGCCGAAGGCGGCAAGTATTATCAGCTCTATACCGGTAAGATCGTCAACGCATAATTGCATAGTGGATAGACTTATCAACTTAAAAAGAAAAAATGTGGATAACTTTCCGCATTTTTTCTTTTTTTGGTATAAACTTTCTATCAGTAATAACCGATAACATCAACAGAAGTGTATTATTATGCTCTTTTTTGTGTGGGAAAAACTAGGAAGGCAGCAATAGTACATGAATCGACTATCCGACTGAAATATCAGTCTCGTAGGAGGAGTTTAGGTATGGCAAATCAAAATCACATCACAAAGCAAATCGGCAAGAGAGCGCTCGCTCTTGCTCTGGCAATCGCAACCGCCGTGGGATCCTGGTCCTTAGATTGGAATACGCTTAGGGTAGAAGCTTATGCATCTACCTTTGATTCTGATGGAACAAATTATACCTCCGGAGGAACCATCACTGAGTATTACACCAATGAAACTACCGGTTATCAGAAATTAACCGGCGTAAGTTTCTGTGTGGGTACATTGAAAGACGGAAATGCAATCTATACCGTCAATGTATATGACGGAGATATGAAAGCGGAAATCGGTACGGCGCAGGGCGGAAACATTACAGCCGTTGGACAGGTGAATGTAACGGGAATTGATGCCACCATCGCACCGGGAGATTCTGTGAATGTGGTCATTACCTTTACCCAGGTAACCGCAAGCTCGTTGGCCACCAAGAAGGATGGTACTGACGGATCAGAAGTGATGCTGACCTTAGAGGATACCACTGCACCGGCAACCAGCGTAACCATCAGCAGCTGCACCAGCGCATTGGCTATGGGACAGAGTGGCCAAATTGTAGCAGTTGATGAAACTTATGGACGTGCCATTACCTATACCAGCTCTGATACCAGTATTGTAACCGTAGATTCCGAAGGTGTAATTACACCGGTCAGCAGCGGAACCGCAAGTATTACTGCCAAAACGTCTGTAGACGGCGATACCTCTGCAAGTGCAACGGTTTCCGTTGTAGATGTGGCTTTTTCCAATACGAATCTAACCTTCACCGGTGCTGCACAGTTGCCGACGGTCACTGCAACCGTTGGAAGCACCACCTTGACCAAAAGCTCTGATTACTCCGTAAGCGGAAGTGGAACGGATGTAGGAACTTATACCGCAACCGTAACCGGCTCCGGCTCCTATGCAGGGGTATCCGCATCCTCTGATTTTACCATTGCACAGGCAGATATGGCAGACGCTACGGTAGATAGTGCAAGTTGTACCATTGATACCACTACCTCGAGTGTAACGGCAGTCAGTGGTGTGAAGTTGGGAAGTTATGCTCTAACCTACGGCACAGACTTTACGGCAAGTGCAACGCGAACCAGTGGAAGCCTAGTTGGAAGCAACTATGTATATACCTATACCGTTACCTTAACCGGAACGGGCAATATGACCGGTACCAAAACCATCACCGGTGTAACAGCAACCGCCGATGCGGGCATTACCTTAAGCGATGTGTACAGCATTGAGGTGCCGGAAGAAGCAGATTTATATGTTGGCAATACGGAAGAGGAAATTAAGAAAGCGGTCGTTGTAAAAGATGCGAATGGGAATAAAGTCACCGATCCGGGATTTGCGTATACCATCAGTGCAATTGATAAAGCAGGAACGGTAACCGTAAAAGCAACCTACGCCAATTATTACGCAGGTGAAATTTCCACCACCTTCACCCTGTATTGCAATATCAGTAATAATAACAAAGTAGCCGCAACCTTAAGTGGAGCAACCACATCCGATGGCAAGTGGGTCTACACCGGCAACGCAATTGAACCGGGAGTAACCGTAACCTATGATAGTTCTACAACCTTGATAGAGGGAACAGACTATACCATCACCTATTCCAACAATACAGATGCAGGCAATGGTAGTGTAGTAATCACCGGTAAGGGGAACTATACCGGATCCATTACGAAGACCTTTACCATTGTTCCAAATATTACAAATGCAACCATTAAAATTGGTGGCAATAGCGTCGTGGCAAAAAGCGCCAATAACTTCGTATCCGGCTATAGCACCACCTATACCGGAAGTGCTATTACCCCAAGCTTAGTCGTAAATCTAAACGGAAGTAAGCTGACCCAGGGAACCAACTATACCGCGACATGGAGTAACAACACCAACGCGGGAGATGCAACGGTGACCATTACCACCAGTGGAGATTCCTATGGTGTACAGAGTGTATCGGCCACCTTTACCATTACACCGGCATCCATTACCGGAGGAACACTGTCCCTGGAAACCACTTCCTACACATATAGCGGCAATGCGTATAAACCGGAGGATGTAACGCTGACGGTAGGTGGTACAGCTTTGGCAGCAACCGATTATACTTTGGAGTATTCCAATAACACGAATGCGGGAACTGCTTTTGTAACAGCAACCGGAACCGGAAATTATACGGATTCCATTAGTACCAGCTTTACCATTCATCCGAAGACCATGACCGCAAGCAACACCACAGTGACCTTTGCGGATATGAGTTATACCGGAAGTGCCCTTGAGCCAATGCCAACCTCGGTCGTGGTAGATAGCGTAACCCTTGAGGAGGGAACGGATTATTCCGAGACGTTAACCTACAGCAATAACAAGAATATTGGTACCGCAACGGGAACCATTACCGGAACGGGAAATTATACCGGAAGTGTCAGTGGAACCTTCCAGATTAAAGCACGCGCCATATTGGGAAGCCAGATTACGTATATCGTATCCGGTTCAGAAGAAGTGGCGTATACGGATTTGACAGTAACCGGAAGTGGCTCAAGTGCTCTGGGAAATTATATTTCCAGCTACAGTGCCGTCTACAACGGATATGAGCGGAAGCCGGCCATCAAGGTAATGGATGGAGACAGTGCACTGGTACGAAATCGTGATTATACACTGACGTATGCCAATAACACGGATGCAGGAACTGCAACGGTGACCATCGCCGGCAAGGGCAATTATGCGGGAACCGGATCGGTAGTAATCAGCTATACCGTAAGTAAGTGCGATTTAAATAATAGTCGTATTACCATAAATTCCGATACCATGACACCGGGAGATAATACGACGGTGGAGGTAACGGATAGCGATCGTACCTCTAGTACCAGCCGTCCAAGCGGATTGCTGGAGCTTTACGATTCCAGCAGCAATGCAGATGGTGATTATACCATCACGTGGAATGATGATACAACTACCGCAGGCGCGGATAAAACCATGACACTCACCGGTCAGAATAACTACACCGGAGAGCGGGTGGTAACCTACAATCAGGGTGTGGATATCAGTGAAGGAAGTATGACGATTTACGATCGTATCACCGATGGATTGGTATCCGGATCAGTGAATGGATATAGCGTAAGTAAGGTGACCTATATGGGAGAAACTTCTTGTGGAGAAATTGGACCGGCAATCAAGGTCGGAGCCAAGGTAAACGCCACAGATGCGTCCACTTCCATTTTGACCAAAGGAACTCACTATACCGTACGTTATGATGCGGTAAGCGGCAACGGATATGATGCCGGATCGATTGTAAAAGTAACGGCAACCGGTGCCGGTGCAACGCATTACGGTACCTTGGTGGGATATTATTACATTATTCCGGCACCATTAGATACCACCAATTACAAGCTCCGCTTCAGCGGAGATGGTGCGGATGCTTCCGTCAATGGCAGTGGTCAGTTCACCAAGAACTATGCATATAGCAGCAGTGTAATTACACCGAACTTTACCTTGACCTATGCACCGCTGGATAAAACGAATTCCAATGCAGTGTTAAAAGAGACGGTGCTGACTTCCGGAACCGATTACACTTATACACCACCGACCATGTCCGGTGATATTGGGGATAAGACCGGAACATTTACCGGTGGCGGCAGCAACTTTGATAGCACGACCGAAGTGGAAGTGTTATATACCATCGGAGCTGCAGATGTTGCAGATGCAACCATTGCAGATATTAGC
>JAILOI010000025.1 GCA_024690885.1 Lachnospiraceae bacterium | reverse complement strand
GTCATCAAGGAAACCACCGCATGGTTACTTATCAATGCCATGCACGACGTTGTAACCTCCGGTACCGGTGGTTCTGCCAACGTCTCCGGTCAGTATGTTTCCGGTAAAACCGGTACTACCACCGGTAACCGTGATTCTGTTTTCGCAGGCTTCACTCCGTACTACACCGGTGTAATCTGGGGTGGTTACGATGATAATGCAATTCAGGGCAGCACCGGCTACACCAACAAGATTTGGAAAGCAGTTATGACCCGTGTTCATGAGAACTTAGAATACAAGGACTTCCCGAAGCCGGATGGCATCGTTCAGGTTGCTGTCTGCAGCAAGTCCGGTAAGCTTCCGTTGGAAGGCATCTGCGATGCAGATCCTCGTGGCAATATGGTTTATACCGAGTATTTCGCCCAGGGTACACAGCCGACTGAAACCTGTGATCATCACACCCGCATCAATGTATGTTCCGAGACCGGTATGCCGGCCAGCCCGGGTTGCCCAGCCATCTCGACGGTTTACATCATTGGCGGCAGCGCCGGAACCGACGATGAGCCATACTTGATTACAACCGAGAAGCTAGCGACGACCTGTCCTGCCCATGGTGGCGGCGGCGCCTATGTCTTCACTGAGCCGGTTCCTCAGCCTTCCGCTGAAACCGATCCGGTTCTCCCGGCTCCTGCTCCGGCAGAATAAATTGCTAATGCACAGAGGTGATTCCATCATGGAATCACCTCTTTTTTGTGTGAGGAATCGGGGGTATGGGACGGATTTTTACTTTTTCAAATTTAGTCCTATTCCCCGGCTCAATTCCATGGAATAAATTTCTCTTTCCTCACGTTTTATCCGATTACAACACATAAAAAATAGGATAAGAATTGCACACATGCAATTCTTATCCTATGTAATCTACTCTGCTTTTATTCTACATGAACCGCACCGGTATTCCGTACGTTCATCGGATATACATTGCCCTTGCCGAAATACTTGGACATATATGCCACATAGGCATCTAAGTCGCTGGTTCGGACCATGGTCTGGATAACGCCTGCAAATCCACCGCCGTGGACACGACAGCATCCGGCGCCGACGTCCTTCAGGAAGTGCTCCGTCAGCACTAATCCAAGTCCAATCTTCTGGACCTTCCAATCTGACATCGGATAGCAGTTCTGCAAGAACTTGTAAGAAGAATTGCCAGATGCCGTAAGAAGACCAAGGATATCATCAATCTTATCTCCACGGATAGCATCTGCCATCGCTTCTACGCGCTCATTCTCCTCTAAGAAATGGAAGGCACGAAGCACGGCACGGTCGTTGCCCACCTTCTCAGTCACTTCCGGAAGTCGATCCAACAACTCGTCCATCGTAATCTCACAGAGGCGTTCCTTACCGAATACCGCAGCCACTTCCCGCATCTCACGAGGAATCGCACTATAATCCCCCGAGAGATCTGCATGACTTCCACCGGTATTGGTAATCACCATGCTATAACCATGCTTTGCTAGGTCGAAGTTAATCTGGTCATACTGAATCTCTCCAGCAAAATCCAACTCAATCGCTCCGCCAACAGCACAAGCCATCTGGTCCATCAATCCCGATGCCTTGTTCCACCAGTTGTTCTCCGAATACTGGCCGATACGAGCATAATCGCTGTATGGAATCTTACCGTCATTATAGAAGTAATTCAATACAGAGCAGATCAACATCTCAAAGGATGCAGAAGAGCTGATACCGGCTGCTCCAATGACAGTGGTAGATGCATAGAGGTTAAATCCACCCACCTGATATCCGAACTTCTTCATCGCCTCTACCATTCCGGCAATCAAGGAAATGGTTCCGGATTCCTTCGGAACGGAATCAATCTGATCCAACGCGATAGTGATGGGACGATAACCTTCGCTGATGACGTTAATCACATTGTGATCTGTTGCTGCTGCAGCACCGATGGTATCTAAGGTGATACTTGCTGCAATGACCTTGCCCCCGTTGTGGTCGGTGTGATTTCCAACAATCTCGGTACGGCCCGGTGCGGTAAAGAATTCCATCTTGCTAGCATGGAACTCTTTCTCAAAATTCTCCGCCAAAGAAGTATAACGTGCGCCACTGATTGCAGACTCCCCGTAAATCTTCTCTAACGTTGCGTTACTTGGAATATTCATGGTATTTCTCCTTCATATACGAATCAATAGATAATTCTAGTATAGGAGATTCCCTGAAAAAGTACATTGAAGATGTTGCTCTAAATTAGTAAAATATTGTGCAAAGGAGAAATCTCATGCAGATTATTACCGATGACTTACAAAAAGAAAAAAAAGAACATGGAGGATTTGGGTTTCCCATATTGGTGAGCCATGAGCGCCTGTCGAACTATGATACCAACTCATTTCTGTGGCATTGGCATCCGGAGATAGAGCTGACATACGTAGTATCCGGCGAGATGATTTACTCCATCAATGATAAGACTTACCACCTAAAGGCCGGGGATGTACTCTTCGGTAACCAGAGTACCCTGCACGAGGGCCATCAGTGGAAAGAGAAGGATTGTGAATATATTGCGGTCACCTTCCTTCCGAAGCTTATCTACGGATTTGAAGGAAGCCTAATCCAAGAAAAGTATGTGGCCCCCATTACAGAGCGAAGTGGTGTCGCATCTTTTCATTTGGATGGAAGTGAGGAATGGCATCAAGCAGCCACCGAACTACTAAAGACCGTCATCTCTTCCTATGAGAGCGGCAATGAGATGTTTACCGTACAGCAACTGCTCTTCTTCTGGCAGATGCTCTACGAGCATTTCCCCATCGAAGAGAAAAAGGTCTCTGGACACAGTAAACATTATGACCAGATTAGAGATATGATTTCTTATATCGAAAATCACTACACCGAGCAGATAACCCTAGACGACATCGCAACTGCCGCTCACTTAAGTCGTAGCGAATGCTCCCGGGTATTCAAGAAGGTTATGGGCACCTCCCTTTTTTCCTTCATCCAGAATTACCGTATCGAGAAGAGCTGCTCCTACTTGCTAGAATCATCCGCACCCATCTCAGAAATTGCTGAGATGGTAGGTTTTTCTGATGGAAACTACTACACCAAGTGTTTCCAAAAAATTATAGGAGACACTCCTAGCGCTTATCGCAAGAAATAGTGTCTCCCATATCATCCATCAGCTAGCAGAAGCATATTTTTTCAGTCCCTTATTCCACAGCAAATAAGTAATAGCGCTTACAATTACCAGGAATAACAGATAGTATGCCACTCCCATCACAGAACCTTTATTGCTCAACATCTCTATTGGGCAATGAATCGCTGTAAAAAAGGGCAAGATGTATGATAGTATCCAAACCAGTATACTTGGATATATTCCTCTTGGTCTAGATGCCAATTCAAACAAGTATTCCGGAATACCTGCAATTTTACTGGATTTTTCCACCCAAAACGATAACATTACGATATTATGATTGACCAAAAAAAGCATCCAAATTCCCAGGAATAATCCAACAATGTAACCGGCCACTCGGATTCCGGTCAACGCGGTTCCCCGCAAGAAAAAGCATAAGAACGCCACTGAGACCAGCAGTCCCACACCACTAGCAATATCTATGCGCTGAAAAGCATAATAAAAAAAAGAATTCACCGGTCTTATAAGCGCATAGTCTAATTCTCCTTCTATAATTGCATCTTCGAGTCTTTCATGCGATGTCACAAACAACAGTTCATATCCCATTTGAATAATATTTGCAGTCGTAATCAGGATCATATAGTCATTTCTCGTCATCCCCATAATACTATCTGTGAATTGATAATAAACAACCCCCGCTAACAATTCTATGCCATAAAACATTAATCCAAATAACACTGTCAAAGTTGCTGTCATCCGATAAATCACAAATTCTCTTACACTCAATTTAATTAATTCTCTATATACACGAATCTTCATTATGCTCCTGCCCCTTCATATAGCTTGAGAGATTTTTTCAGCAACCAATTGTATAGGAAGTAAAAAATTACAATTCCAAGCAGCATGCCTAGTATCATGCTTTCAATTTCACGTCTTCCAATTCGTCCCATTACTACTTGTGTTAACGTACTTCCTACCAATCCAAATGGGTTGTACTTAATAAATCCTCCCAATTTCCATGGCAGAAACTCTAACGGGAAAAGTATGCCTGCAAAAAGCATATATAATCCGCGCATAATCGGTTTTAATGGCCACATTTGAATCATTTTAAAACCAAGTAAACCAATCAGAGAAAGAACAAGCACCCACAGAATATAACTAAGAACAAAATATAATAGCTTTAGAACAAAAAGATTCCCATTGCCACTTCCATGTACATCAAAAAATAACATTACAGCAGAGAACACAATCATACTGATTGCACTTGCACCTATGCTCTCAAACAAATTTTCATATAATATATTAATTGGTCTATATAGATATGGCGTTAGTCGTCCGGTCTTTACAAGCTGTCCAATTTTAAAGCACAACTCAAAGGAAAAAATCAAACTTGTTGCATTTGTTAACAGTAAATATAATACCAATTCTCTATAGCTATATCCCTGCATGTAGGAGTTCTCACCGCCACCATAAATTGCCCTCCATAGGAACGCGGAAATCATCGTTCTAAAAATTGCAACTGCCATTGCAAACACAAAATCCGATCGATATACCATCGTTACCATAAAACGATTTCTTGCGACATACCAGTATTTTCTCATCCTGCACTACCTCAACCAAAAATACTCTCTAATATTTCATCTAACTCCATTTTGTCCTCATCAATACTGACTACATTCGATAATGAAATACTCTTCAATACTGCACTTTCTGCATCAACAAATACTTTGTACTTATTGTCGCTTAATTTTGTCATTCCAACTCCTACCGCCTCTAATTCAGGTTTCGTTCCATCCGTTTCAATTACATAGGAACGTTCCGTCTTATAGTTTTCTTTCAATTGGTTTAGTGTACCATCTGAGACTATTTTCCCTCCCTTGACAAGAACAACACGTTTTGCAAGATTTTCAATATCCTGAATATAATGGCTCGTAAAAATAATCGTAGTCTTTCTCGTTTGATTTATATCATTTAAAAAATCATAAACAAACCGTTGGCTCACGATATCCATCCCTAAGGTTGGTTCATCTAGAAATAGAATATCCGGGTTATGTATTAATGAACATATGAGTTCGCACTTTACACGCTCTCCTAGCGACAGCTTTCTAACCGGTATTCGAAGCTTATCTTTTACATTTAATTTTTCCGCCAGATCATCCAAACGTTCATCAAATTCCTTTCTTGGAATTTCATATATCTCACGCAATAAATAGAGTGTATCCATCGCCGGCAAATCCCAGCTTAACTGACTTTTTTGGCCTAATACTACTCCTATTTTCTTTAGGAACTCATACTTCCTATCATATGGTATATACCCATTACACCGCACTTCGCCTTCCTCGGGCTGTAATATTCCTATTAATATTTTTATTAACGTTGTTTTCCCTGCTCCATTTGGTCCAAGCAACCCAACCAATTCCCCTCGCTTTATACTCAAAGAAACCTTATCCACTGCCTTTTTTTTCTTCACTTCTCGAAAGAAAAAGTCTTTTATGCTTCCACCCAGTCCTTCTTTCTTTTCAAAATAACTGTACTCATACAATACTTCTTCACAACGAATCACTTCTTGCTCCATTTTAATCCCCAACTTTCTTCGGTATCACAGGTATTCCATCACCTGCTAGTCTTACTATGTTAAATAAGCCTCCGCATCTGCGGAGGCTTACAACTCTTTCTCTTATACTTCGAAGATCATATCGCCGTAAGAAGGCATCGGCCACATAGACTTGTCAACCAGCATCTCCAGCGCATCCACCGGCTTACGAAGCTCTGCCATGGCAGTAGCAACGTGATCACGATAGAAGGTGGCGCGATTAACGCCGTTGGCCATGGTCACGCCCTCTTTCTGGGCATCTTCCAGTTTCGCCAACAGAATGCGGGTCTCGCTTAAGAGGTCGGAAACCTCAAGAAGCATCTCCGTCTGTGTGCTGACATCCGCATCACAAGCAGCTTTCACCTGGTTAATAGAGGTAGCAAGCGCTGTGGTATAACGAATGGTAGCCGGAATAATCAGCTTACGCACGATATCAATCATGGTCTTCGCTTCAATGTTCAACTTCTTAGAATAAATCTCATATTCAATCTCGGCACGAGATTCCAACTCGGTACGGCTGAATACGTTAAACTTCTCAAATAATGCAACCGACTTCTCAGTGGTTAACGCAGGAATGGCGTCCACCATATTGGTGATGTTAGCCAGGCCACGTTTCTCGGCTTCCTTGGCCCACTCCGGAGAGTATCCGTTGCCATTGAAGACGATACGCTGATGATCGGTGATTAACTTCTTAATCAAATCATGCACTGCCAAGTCGAAGTCTTCCGCCTTCTCTAACTCATCGCAGGCATCGGAAAAAGCTTCCGCAACGATGGTATTTAAGACGATGTTTGGCTCACCAACGGAATCCTCGGAACCAACCATACGGAACTCGAACTTGTTACCGGTGAAGGCAAACGGTGACGTACGGTTACGATCTGTTGCATCCTTCAAGAAATCCGGTAAGGTCTTAACGCCGGTATCCAGCTTCTGACCCTTGATACTGTGGGTTGCAGCGCCGGTGCTGATTAACTGGTTTAATACATCCTGAAGCTGCTCTCCAAGATATACGGAAATAACGGATGGCGGTGCCTCGTCTCCACCCAGACGATGGTCGTTACCAACGTCTGCAGCAGATTCACGCAAAAGGTCTGCATGCTCGTCTACGGCACGTAAGATACAAGCCAACACCAATAAGAACTGGATGTTGTCATGTGGGGTATTGCCCGGCTCTAACAAATTGATGCCATCATCGGTAACCAAAGACCAGTTGTCATGCTTACCGGAACCGTTGACACCCTGGAACGGCTTCTCATGAAGCAGGCACTGCAAACCATGACGATATGCAACCTTCTTCAAGGTCTCCATAATCAACTGATTGTGATCGACCGCAACATTGGCCTCGGCATAAATCGGAGCCAATTCGTGCTGTGCCGGAGCAACCTCGTTATGCTGTGTCTTAGAAGAAACACCCAACTTCCAAAGCTCGGTATTCACGTCCTTCATGAATGCAGCAATACGCTCGCGGATTGCACCGAAATAGTGATCGTCCATCTCCTGACCCTTGGGAGGCATCGCTCCAATCAGGGTACGTCCGCAGTAAACCAAGTCCTTGCGGGCCAGGAAGTTCTTACGATCAATCAAGAAATACTCCTGCTCAACACCAACAGAAGGTGTGACGCGGGAAGACGTCTGGTTACCAAACAAGCGAACCAAACGGATGGACTGCTTGCTGATTGCTTCCATGGAACGAAGCAATGGAGTCTTCTGATCCAGTGCCTCTCCGGTATAAGAGCAGAAAGCAGTTGGAATACAAAGTGTTGCGCCTGCTGCATCCTGGCGAACGAAAGCAGGAGATGTACAATCCCATGCGGTATATCCTCTCGCCTCAAAAGTTGCACGCAAGCCGCCACTCGGAAACGACGATGCGTCAGGTTCTCCCTTGATCAATTCCTTACCGGAAAAGCTCATCAAAACCTTGCCATTGGACATGGGTGCAGTGATAAAAGAATCATGCTTCTCAGCAGTCACTCCGGTCAACGGCTGGAACCAATGGGTATAATGGGTGGCACCCTTCTCGATGGCCCACTCCTTCATCTCATGAGCAACCACGTCTGCTGTCTCTAAATCCAGCTCACGACCCTCACGGATGGTTTCCTTCAATTTCTGATAAGTTTTCTTTGGGAGACGCTCACGCATAGTCGCATCATTAAATACGTTCTCTCCAAAAATGTCGGCTACATTATAGAATTCGTTTCTCTCTTCCAACGTTGTTTCCTCTCTCTTTTTTACATCAAAAGGGTGTTCCAAAGAATTCTGGAACACCCTTCAAGTACAAGCTCTTAGGCCTTTCCAACAGAACCGAAAAGTTCCATCTTCTCCTTAACCTTAGCCTTGATAGCGTCGGTACCAGGAGCAAGAAGCTTTCTAGGATCGAATCCCTTGCCCTGTTGATCCTTACCAGCCTCGATGTACTTGCGAGTAGCCTCAGCAAATACCAACTGGCACTCCGTATTAACGTTAATCTTGGAAACTCCAAGAGTAATTGCCTTCTTGATCATGTCGTCCGGAATTCCGGTACCACCATGAAGAACTAATGGCATAGTTCCGGTCTTCTGCTGAATGGCATCCAAAACGTCGAACTGAAGACCAGCCCAGTTCTCAGGATATACACCGTGGATGTTACCAATACCAGCAGCAAGCATATCGATACCAAGATCAGCTACCATCTTACACTCATCCGGATCAGCGCACTCGCCCATGCCGACAACGCCGTCTTCCTCACCACCGATGGAACCAACTTCAGCCTCAATGGAGATACCATTGTCATGAGCTAACTTTACAAGCTCAGTTGTCTTAGCAACGTTCTCATCAATTGTGTAAGAAGAACCATCGAACATGATGGAAGTAAATCCAGCCTCGATGCACTTCTTAGATCCTTCGTAAGTACCATGATCTAAGTGAAGAGCTACAGGAACAGTGATTCCCAACTCCTCATCCATAGCCTTAACCATAGCTGCAACGGTCTTGAAACCTGTCATGTACTTACCAGCACCCTCAGATACACCAAGAATTACCGGAGAGTTACACTCCTGAGCAGTCAAAAGAACAGCCTTTGTCCACTCTAAGTTGTTGATGTTGAACTGACCAACTGCATAATGTCCAGCCTTAGCCTTGTCCAGCATCTCTTTTGCAGATACTAACATTTATTCATCCTCCTTATTTCTTTAAGCCCCGGGGATCGGGGTCTCATTCGCACTACGCCTGTATTATATATCAAAACCCTTGCGGTATTCAACAAAATTCCCTATTCGACCATAATATCCACCGCGGCATGCATGTTTTTCACATTCACCACTTCATGGCCTCCGCCGAACTCTCCATCCAGGGTCCAGGTCACTTCCTCCGCACAGGTGAACTTCAGCTCACTGGTCTGGAAGGAATAAACAAATTCCGACTCCTTGGCATTGCCCAAAAGGAAGTTTACGATATCCGTTAAATCAATCGGTGTCTTCGGGGTACGAATCAACGTCACCTCAAACACGCCATCCTGCAAATCAATGGCTCCGGGGATGATTCCCTTCATACCGCCCACCGACTTGGTGTTGGTAATCATGCCATAGATAAACTCGTCGTAGAGCATATTGCCGTCATACTCTACCTGCATGCGATAGGACGGGATATCCGCCAGCTGCTTCACCGCCTCTAACAAGTAAGCCACATGGCCCAGGGCATTCTTCAAATCCTGGCTGGTGGCATAAGAAACTTCGGTAAAAATTCCGAAGGCTGCCACATATACAAAATTGTCCTTATTAAAACGCCCAATATCCACCGGATATGGGCGTCCACTTACTGCGATTTCCGCAGCTTTTCGCATATCTTTATCAATTCCCAGGGAGTTACCGAAATCGTTGGTACTTCCGGCCGGGATATAGCCAATCGGAATGCGATTCTGTAGGGACATCATACCGGTCACCACTTCGTCGAGGGTGCCATCGCCGCCGCTACACACAATCCGATCAAAACGGGAGGCTTCCTCTACCACTTTCGTGATGGCATCACCGGGGGCCTGCGTCGGGTAAATCGTCACCTCAAACCCGGCCTTGACCATGATGTCCACGATATCTGACAAGCAATTGCGAATCAATCCCTTGCCGGAATATGGATTATAAATGAAAAGAAGCTTCTTTCCCATATGTTCCATCTCCATTCCTTACTTGGATAAAAATGCCTCCAACGCGTCCACCGCATTCTGCTCATCGTCGCCCTCGGCATCGATGGTCACGGTAGAACCGGATGATAATACTAAGCTCATCATACCCATGATGCTCTTGGCATTCACCTTCTTGGTATCCATTTCGAAATAAACCTTACTGCTGAACTGATTTGCAAGCTGTACTAGATGTGCAATTGGTGTTGCTTCCATAGAGTCAGACATACGAATAACAACATCTTTTCTCATGATAGATCCTCCTGAAACCTTTCTTCTCTAAGTCGGTCTGCAATCTCGCTGATGCGACGCAGACGATGGTTCACCCCTGATTTTCCCACGATTGGATTGAGAAGATTCCCTAAATCCTTAAGAGGCGTATCCGGATTCTCCAGGCGTACCTGCGCGATCTCCTGTAAGTTGGGAGATAGGGTATCCAGTCCCTGTACTTCCTCGATATACCGAATATCTTCTAGTTGTCGAACTGCAGCATTCACCGTCTTACTAATGTTGGCGGTCTCACAGTTCACCTTACGGTTGACGGCATTGCGCATGTCCTTCATCACCCGGACATTCTCGAAGTCCAACACTCCACGATTGGCGCCCATCAAGCCAAGCACAGTAGAAATCTGCTCGCCTTCCTTGATGTAAACCACAAAGTGATTCTTGCGTTCCACAATCTTGGCATCTAAGTCAAAGGCGTTCATCACGTCCTGTAACTGGGTGGCCTGTGGCTCGCTCTCGCACACAATCTCGAAATGATATGCCTTGTTGGGATCGCTCATGGATCCCGTCGCCAGAAATGCACCGCGGATAAAGCTGCGCTTGCAACAGGGTTGTTGCAACAACAATCCATCCACTGGAGACATCCCGGTCTCCATGCGAAGCATCTGACGCATCTTCGGGGCATCTTCTTCGATTACACCTGCGTCATACCTTGTTATAGTATCCAATTTTTTTAGCAAAGTAAAGCATTTTCGCTGTACATTCGGATTCTCCGTGCCCAAAGTAAATCGCAATTTTTCGTCTTTTTTGTGAAAGTTTCCTAAAAACGATGCGTAAGCAGACAGTTCTGCAATCTGGCAATGTCGGCTTTTGGGGAGGACCTCAAACAGCTCCGCTTTGATATCTCCGGAAAACGACATATTACTTTCCTCGCTTAGCGTCCTTGTCAATGTCTCGATGTTCCACGCGAATACCGTAGGTGGCGGAATCCTTCAGTCGGTTGTAAAGCTCATTGGCCATGGTCACCGAACGATGCTTGCCACCGGTGCAGCCGAAGCAAATCACCAACTGATTCTTGCCCTCGTCGATGTAGCGGGGAATCAAGAATCGAATCATCTCTTCCAGCTTGTCCGCAAACTCCGGACCGTCCTCGTTTTGCATGACGAAGTTCTGGATTTCCTCGTCGTTGCCGGTCATCGGACGCAGCTCCGCAATATAGTATGGATTCGGCAAAAAGCGCACATCAAACACCAGGTCTGCATCCTGGGGAATGCCATATTTAAAACCGAAGGACATCACCGTTACAAACAGGTTCTTGTAATCGTCCCGGTCAATAAAAATCTTCTGAAGCTCTGCCCGCAACTCACGGGTTAGCAAATGACTGGTATCTACGATGTAATTGGCCTTCTCACGCAAAAACTGAATGCGCTCCCGCTCCTCGGAAATGCCTGCATAGATACTCTCAGCACCAGATAGAGGATGGCTGCGACGGGTTTCCTTGTAGCGCTTTACCAGCACTACATCTTCCGCATCCAAAAACAGGATTTCAAATTCCATGCCGTCTGCTTCCAGCTCCGGCAACACCTGACGCAACAACTCGATGGAATCTCCACCACGCACATCAATACCAACCGCAACCAAATCATCTTCGGTTCCGTTGCGATGATTAAGTTCCACAAAGCTTTTTAACAATTCCACCGGAAGATTGTCCACACAGCGATACCCAAAGTCTTCTAGAATTTTAAATGCCGTATGTTTACCGGCTCCCGACATTCCGGTCAAAATCAAAAGTTTCATTTAAACTCTCCTACAAATCGAACCTCCGGCACAAGTTCCACACCGGCATCCTCTCGCACTCTGCGTGCCACTTCCTCAATGAGATTGCGTACATCCGCTGCAGTTGCACCACCACGATTGATTACAAAACCGCAGTGCTTCTCCGATACCTGGGCATCGCCCACCTGAAAACCACGCAGTCCTGCATCTTCAATCAGCTTGCCGGCGAAGTATCCCTCCGGACGCTTGAAGGTGCTACCTGCACTTGGGAAGTTTAGCGGCTGCTTCTCCTGGCGCTTGGCTGCTAAATCCCGCATGGTTGCCACAATCTCCTCCAAATTTCCCGGATGCAATCGGATCCTGGCGGATAGGACCACTGCGCCTTCCATCTCCATCACCTTGCTGTGGCGATAGGATAATTCCAAATCTTCCACCGGATAGGTAACGATCTCACCCGCTGCAGATAAGCAGGTCACATCCACAAGGATGTCCTTCATCTCGCCGCCATATGCACCGGCATTCATCACCACGGCGCCACCTAAACTGCCCGGAATGCCTGCTGCAAATTCCATACCGCTTAAGGCGGCATCTCTGGCCGCAGAAGCCACCTGAGCCAACAAGGCTCCGGCCTGTGCATCGATGCAATCACCGGATACCTCCACCCGGCTCATATTCCGTCCGATGCATAACACCACGCCGCGGATTCCGCCATCGCCCACCAGCAAATTGCTGCCATTGCCAATGACCGTCACCGGAATCCGGTGCTCCTTGCAATAGGAAATCAGCGGTGGAATCTCTTCCATCGTCGGCTCCACAAACACCTCAGCGTCCCCGCCGATGCGAAAGGTCGTATGACGCGCCATAGGCTCCTTTGTAACAAAGGAGCCTGCGGTAATCAGTGCGCGTATCTGTTCTATCTGTGCACTCGTCATATTCATACATTATGCCTTCTGTAAAAATGCAATATATCCCAAGTATGCTTCGTACATATCCACCTTGCTGATGATTTCCCAAGGTGCATGCATGTTCAATACGGCCACACCACTGTCGATGACCTGCATACCATAGTTACCAAGGATATAAGCGATGGTTCCACCGCCGCCCTGGTCAACCTTGCCCAGTTCTGCAGTCTGGAAGCAAACCTTGGCATCATCCATAATGCGGCGAACTTCGCCAACATACTCCGCATTGGCATCGTTGGAGCCACCCTTGCCACGGCTTCCGGTATACTTGTTGAATACCAAACCACGACCGAAGTAAGCGGCGTTCTTTTTCTCAAAAGCAGAAGCAAAATTGGTATCGAATGCAGCACTTACATCAGAGGAAAGTGCCTTGGAGTTTGCCAGTGCACGGCGTACTGCCAATTCGGAATACTGTCCCAACGCATTCATAACTTCTGCTACGGTGTTCTCGAAGAATCGAGACTCCATACCGGTTGCACCAACGCTACCGATTTCTTCCTTGTCTACCAATAAGCATGCATAGGTACGCTTGCCGGCCTTGGTGTTTAACATTGCCCAGAAAGACGGGTATGCACACACACGATCGTCATGACCGTAACCCATAATCATGCTGCGGTCGAAGCCGTAATCTCTCGCTTCACCGGCCGGTACCACTTCGATTTCAGCGGATAGGAAGTCCTCTTCCTCGATACCGTACTCCGCTTCTAAAATACGAAGGATGTTTGCCTTCACCAATTCCTTGGTCTTCTCATCCTTCTTCTTGTCCTCATCCATTGGAATGCTTCCGATCAAGACATCCAACTGCTCGCCTTCGATGACCTTGGCGCCCTTTTTCTCCAACTGCTCTGCAGATAAGTGAATCAAAAGGTCACTGACACCGAATACCGGATCACCCGGCTTGTCGCCAACGTTTACAACAACCTTGGTGCCGTCCTTCTTAATGAAGACTCCGTGCAATGCCAACGGAATGGTCACCCACTGGTACTTCTTCACACCACCATAGTAGTGGGTGTCTAACAAGACCATGTCGGTATCCTCATACAATGGATTCTGCTTTAAATCCATACGCGGAGAATCGATATGCGCACCTAAGATGCTCATGCCCTTCTCCATAGCGTCCTTACCGATGACAAACATAGCAAGACCCTTGCCGTTGTTGGACAAGAATACCTTGTCTCCGGCCTTCAACTTCTTGCCTTTGGAAATTACCTCTGTTAAATCTACAAATCCATTTGCCAAGGCCTCCTTGACAAAGTAATCATTGCACTCACGCTCGGTCTTACAGTTGGATAAAAACTGACGATATCCCTCTGCAAAATCCATGACTGCTTTACGCTTTTTTCCTTCCGGATATTTCTTCCATGCGTTTTCGCGTTCCATAAAACTAAATTCCTCCTGGTTCTATTGTATCTATTGCTGCCCGTTTGCGAAGTTCTCCTGCACGCGGCGATACAACTCTTCAGTTGCGTTATATCCCATCTTCTTCTGACGGAAATTCACAGCTGCCGTCTCACAGATGACAGCCAAATTACGTCCCGGGCGAATCGGCAGGGAGTGACAAACCACCTGCTTGCCCAGGATATCCATATATTCATCCTGGAGACCGAGGCGATCGTATTCTGCCTCCTTCTTCCAGTCTTCCAGCTTAATGACAAAACCAATCTTCTGACGGTCCTTGACACACTCCACACCAAATAAGCTCTTGACATCGATGATGCCGATGCCGCGCAGCTCAATTAAGTGCTTGGTTACTGCCGGTGCCGTACCGATCAGTGAATTGTTGTTCACACGACGGATTTCTACCACATCATCCGCCACCAGACGATGACCACGACGCACCAATTCTAAGGCCGCCTCGCTCTTACCGATGCCGCTCTCGCCGGTAATCAATAAGCCCTCGCCGTAGACATCCACAAGTACCCCATGGATGGTAGTAATGGGTGCCAACTCATAGCCTAAGTTGTAAATCAATTCTGCGGTAAACTCCGAAGTTCCGCGCTCTGTGCCGAGGAGTGCAACCCCCTTCTTGCAAGCGATGTCCAGGAAGGACTGCTCCGGAATAAAACCACGACAGAAAATCACGCAAGGAACCTCATAAGAGATTAACCGCTCGAAAGCAGCCAATCGGTCCTCTTCGGATTTGCCGTTCAAGTAACTCCACTCAACCATACCGATAACCTGGATACGATTGGATTGGAAAAAGTCAAAAAATCCATGTAACTGCAATGCCGGTCGATTGATATCGGCCACCATGATTTCAATATCCTCTAAGTTCACGGATTCTGTATAATTTTTCAGGTTCAGATTCTCTGCAATCTTTGAAAGTTTTGCGCCCTCTGCCATATGATAACCCTCCTTATCGCGTTGGATACACTCCTATTTTATATGATTTCTATTGGTTGTCAAAACCCTTGTGAAAAAAGGCATACACTGCTTCCGCCGCCTCTCGGTTCATGGAATCCACCTGGGATAATTCCTCGATGGAAGCCGCCTGCATGGCATCCGCACTGTCGTAGTGACGCATCAGCGCTTTCCGTCGCGCCGGACCGATGCCCGGAATGTCATCTAAGAAGCTCTTGGTCTGAGCCTTGCCCCGCAGGGAACGATGATACTCGATGGCGAAGCGATGGGCCTCATCCTGCAGGCGGGTAATCAGCTTAAATCCCTCACTCCCCTTGTCGATGGGAATTTCCACGTTCTGATAGTAAAGTCCGCGGGTACGATGGTGATCGTCCTTGACCATACCACACACCGGAATGCGTAAGTTTAGATCATGGAGCACCTCCAGGGCGATGTTCACCTGGCCGCGGCCACCATCCATCATAATCACATCCGGAAACTTGGTAAAACTGTTAATCTCCGAGGAGTTCTTCCGATCCTCTAAACCATGGGTAAAGCGACGGGTAAGCACCTCACGCATGGAGCCGTAATCATCCGGCCCGGTGATGGTCCGAAGCTTGAACTTCCGGTAGTCACTACGCATGGGCTTACCACGTTCAAACACCACCATGGAGCCCACCGACTCGAAGCCGTTGGTGTTGGAGATATCGTAAGCCTCCATTCGGTCGATGCGGGGCAACCCAATCAAGTCCGCAATCTCCTTCATGGCGCCGATGGTCCGACCCTCTTCCTTCTTGATCCGTTCCTTGTCCTGGTCTAACACCATCTGGGCATTCTTCAGCGCCAGCTCCACCAGGCGTTCCTTGGCACCAATCTTCGGCGTATGGATGTGCACCTTGCTGCCACGCTTCTCGGAAAGCCAGGCCTCGATAGTCTCCGCCTCCTCCAGCTCCTCCTGGAGAATCAATTCCTTGGGGATAAAAGGCGTACCGGAGTAAAACTGCTGTACAAACACTTCCAGCACATCGGCTGCACTCTCATCCACCCGAACATTCAAGAAGAAGTGATCCCGGCCAATCATCTTGCCGTTGCGGATGAAGAACACCTGGACCACCGCATCCTCTTCGGCCGTTGCCACCGCGATGATATCCTTGTCCTCGCCATCCGCATTGGTAATCTTCTGCTTCTGGATGCAAGCCTTCACACTCTGAAGTAAATCCCGATAGGACGCGGCCCGCTCAAACTCCATCTCAGCAGCCGCAGCTTCCATCTTCTCCTTCAGCATCTTGGCTACCGGCTGATAATTGCCGTTCAGGAAATCGATGGCGCCATCCACGTTCTTCCGGTATTCCTCTTCCGTAATGTAGCCCTGGCAAACACCCGGGCACTGCTTCATGTGGTAATTCAAGCAGGGACGGTCCTTGCCGATGGCCTCCGGAAACTTCTTATTACAGGTACGCAGATGGTAAATCTTGTGCACTAAATCGATGGTATCCTTCACTGCACCGGCACTGGTAAAAGGCCCAAAATACTTGCTTCGGTCCTTCTTCATCTCACGCGAAAAAAGGACCCTTGGGAAATGCTCCCCCAGAGTCACTTTGATGTAGGGATACGTCTTGTCATCCCGTAACATGGTGTTATATTTTGGCCGATGTTCCTTGATCAAATTGCACTCTAAAACCAGGGCCTCCAATTCGGAGTCCGTGACAATGTACTCAAAATGATCAATATTGGCCACCATCTGTTTCTTCCGAATGCCTTCGTCATGGCTGGGCTGAAAATACTGATGCACACGCTTGGTTAAGCTGCGCGCCTTGCCCACATAGATGATGGTGTCATTGACATCGTGCATAATGTAAACTCCCGGCTGATCCGGGAGTTTTGCAAGTTCTTCTTCGATATGAAACATCTATACTTCTTCCTCTACGAAGATGTCCTCAGTTCCTTCTGAAATATGAGTCGCTTCCACAGCGTCTTCGCCGGATGCTTTGGAATCGGATTCCTCCGTCATATCCTCGTCACCCTCGATTCCGGTGAGTTCACGGAACATCTTCATGAATTCTTTACCGGTGATAGTTTCCTTCTCGTACAGGTACTCGGCAATCTGGTTTAACACTTCCTGGTGCTCACGCAACAGTTCGACTGCCTTGTTGTAACTGGATGTGATGATTCCAAGTACTTCCTCATCAATGGCTGCCGCCGTAGCCTCGCCGCAGTTTAGAGCTGCGCGGCCGTCTAAGTACTGGCTTTCCACGGTTGCAAGCCCCATCATACCGAAGCGCTCGGACATACCAAATCGGGTTACCATGGCACGGGCAATGTTGGTTGCACTCTCAATATCGTTGGCAGCACCACTGGTGTAGCTTCCGAAGGTCACATCCTCTGCGGCACGACCACCCATGTAGGTGATAATCTTAGCAAGCAGTTCATCCTTGGTCTCAAGGAACTTCTCTTCTTCCGGTGTCTGCAAGGTGTAACCCAAGGCACCCATGGTACGGGGAACGATGGTAATCTTCTGTACCGGTTCGGAGTTCTTCTGCAATGCAGAAACCAAAGCGTGGCCCACTTCGTGGTAGGACACAATCTTGCGTTCCTTGTCGCTCATGGCACGATCCTTCTTCTCCTTGCCACCCACCGCAACTAATTCAAATGCTTCAAACAAATCGTCCTGGTTGACACAGTTGCGACCATGCTTTACTGCATTGATGGCTGCCTCGTTGATGATGTTTGCCAAATCAGAACCAACCAAGCCTGCGCTGGCCAAAGCCATCGCATCCAAATCTACGGTCTCATCCATAGCAACGTCCTTGGCATGCACCTTCAAAGTTTCCAGACGACCCTTCAAATCCGGACGATCCACGATGATACGTCGATCGAAACGACCCGGACGAAGCAGTGCCTTGTCCAAAACTTCCGGACGGTTGGTTGCTGCTAAAATCAGAAGACCCTTGGAGGTATCAAAACCATCCATCTCGGCCAATAACTGATTCAAGGTCTGCTCGCGCTCATCATTGCCGCCACCAAATCTGGAATCACGGCTCTTACCAATCGCATCAATCTCATCGATGAAGATGATACATGGTGCAGCCTTCTGGGCTTCCTTAAACAAATCACGAACACGGGAAGCACCCACGCCCACAAACATCTCTACAAAATCGGAACCGGCCAAAGAGAAGAACGGAACGCCCGCCTCTCCGGCAACTGCCTTGGCCAGCAAAGTTTTACCGGTACCCGGAGGGCCCACCAATAAAGCTCCCTTAGGAAGCTTGGCACCGATGCGGGTGTACTTCCGCGGGTTATGCAGGAAGTCTACTACTTCCTGTAGGGATTCCTTGGCTTCGTCCTGTCCGGCAACATCCTTGAAGGTAACTCCGGTGGACTTCTCCACGTATACCTTGGCGTTGCTCTTGCCGACGCCCATAGCGCCACCGCCCATACGGCGCATCAGAAGGCCGAAGATAATCCAGAGGATGACCAACGGAATCACAAGAGATAAGATGTTGTAAATCAAAGACGTGGTATTGGTGGAATCTCCACGCTTAATCTCAACCCCCTTGTTCTTCAAGGTGGTGACCAATTCATCATCGGAAATATATCCGGTATAATATGTGACTTCTAATTTCTGGCCGGTGCTTCTCTGATAAGCTTCCTGTACCTTGGCATCATCCTCCGATGCAGTGAAGGTGGAATCCTCCTTGAGGGTAATCTCAATCTGGTTTCCATCGAAGACCACGGTCTTCACATCACCATCCTCAACCAAGTTCCAGAACTGGGTGTAGGAGATTTCCTGACGGGTAGATGATCCTGCAGTATTGTACACATAACTCGTGACAAACAGCGCAATCAGAGAAAAAAGAACGAACAACAGAATCGGTTGACGAAACTTGTTGTTCTTGTCATTCTTCTGACCATTGTTGTTCTGCTCGTTTTCGTTCATTCGTATCCTCCAAGTAAACATGCACGCCCGATAAAATCAGGATTTGTGCCATGTAACATATGACGTAAATATCATAGAAACATTATAAAAAACCTCGATTTTAAAAGCAATAGGAGTGCCTACAGTTTCATTTTCTTTTCATAATTGGTTTATGATTTCTTAATAATCATACCCATCCCCGACACGTAAAAAAATACACCGGTAGTTGAACCTCCAACTGCCGGTGTACTTCAATGATTCTGCTATTTGGAAAGAATCGCCTGATCGTTGGCGAACTCCTCGCCGGAAACCTCCTCAAACTTGTGCAACAAGTCTTCGATGGTCAAGCGTTTCTTCTCTTCTCCGCGGATATCCACGATGATGCGTCCCTCGTCCATCATAATCAGACGATTTCCATGGGCAATGGCATCACGCATGTTGTGGGTAACCATCATGGTCGTTAAGTGATGCTCCTCCACGATACGATCGGTGGTTGCAAGCACCTTGGCTGCCGTCTTCGGATCCAACGCTGCGGTATGCTCATCCAACAGGAGCATCTTCGGTTTTACCAGCGTTGCCATCAAGAGGGTCAGTGCCTGACGCTGACCGCCGGAAAGTAATCCAACCTTGGCAGACATACGATCTTCCAATCCCAAATCCAATTCCCGCAACATCTCACGATATTTCTCACGCTCGGATGCAGTGATTCCCCAACCCCAGAGGCGACGTTTGCCACGTCTGGCTGCCAGTGCCAGATTCTCATCAATCTGCATATCTGCAGCGGTACCGGTCATCGGGTCCTGGAATACACGTCCCAAATATTTGGCACGACGGTACTCACACAAACCGGTAACATTCACATCATCAAAATAGATACTACCCTCGTCCACCGGCCAAACGCCTGCGATGGCATTGAGCAAGGTAGACTTACCGGCACCATTGCCACCGATGACGGTAACGAAGTCACCATCTTCCAGTGTTAAATCCACACCGTTTAAGGCCTTCTTCTCGTTGATGGTCCCCGGGTTAAAAGTTTTATAGATATTCTTTACTTCAATCATTCTCTGTTCGCCCCTCTCCGGCCAGCCTTACGGAAGGAACTGTTGGCCTTTCCTTTGAGATATGGAACTGCCAAAAAGGCAGCTACAATCAGGGCGGTGAATAACTTCAATCCGTCCGTCGGTACACGTAGCCAGGAAATAAATCCCATCACCATGTAGTAAATAATTCCGCCGACAATGACGAAAATCAAACGTAACAAGAATCCGCTGTTCTTACGGAAGATTGCATGGCAAAGTACTTCTCCGATGATAACAGCAGCCAGCCCGATGACGATTGCACCACGGCCCATACCGACATCAGTGTAGCCGTTGAGCTGTGCCATCATAGAACCGGATAGAGCAACCATACCGTTGCTCAATGCCAAGGCAATGACCTTCATCAAACCGATGTTGATGCCCTGGGCCCGGCTCATGGCCGGATTGTTACCGGTGGCACGAATCGCACTACCCTGTGCCGTACCGAAATACCAGTACATCACAGCAATCAACGCACCGGAAATCAGAAGTGCTACCACAATACTCGGTGTCACCTTCAACATGGACACACAGAGATTATACTTACCAACACCAATCGCTTTATTGGCTCCGCCCAAAATAAAGACGTTGATGGAATAGAGCGCCAGCTGCATCAAGATACCGGATAGAATATCCGGGATACCAAGCAGCGTGTGAAAAATACCGGTACATAAGCCGGCTAACACACCTGCTGCAAACGCTGCTGCCATCGCTACCGGGACCGGAACACCACCGGTGATCAAAACCACCGCTACCGCTCCACCGGTTGCAAAGGATCCATCTACGGTCAAATCTGCAAAATTCAAAATACGGAAGGTGAGATATACACCCAGCGCCATAATTCCCCAGATAATGCCGATTGCCACATCTCCGGGCATACGATTCAATAAAGTTACCAGTGTCATTGTTACTTACTCCTCAGTTTCAATTGCTACGTAATCGGAAGGAATCTCCACCTTCAATGCCTCTGCAATATCCGCATTGTATTCCTTCTTCACTTCTTCTACGAACTTGATATCCATAGTTGCAGGATCTGCCTTGTTTACCAAAATCTCGTAAGCCATCTCACCTGCAATGTATCCTACATCGTAGTAGCTGATGGTCAAGGTTGCAACGCCGCAAGCCTTGCAGATACCCTCTTCCCCGGCATATACCGGAACGCCTGCAGGAACCACAATACCACCAATCAACTCTGCACAGCTTGCAGCAGTGTTATCGGTTGGAATATAGATGGCATCACAGTCTGCACAAGCAGTCTGGGTAACGGTTGCAACATCGTTGGTATCAGAGAAGGTATAAGAATCTACGCTGTAACCCAACTTTCCTAATTCCTCCGTCATAACATTGGCCTGATACTTGGAGTTTGCTTCTGCAGAGCAGTACAAAATACCAACCTTCTTGGCATCCGGGAACAATTCCTTCATCATCTCAGCCTGCTGAGCAAGCGGCGCCAAATCAGAAACGCCGGTAGCGTTCATGCCGGTGGTACCGGTCCACTCATCCGTGGACATACCAAGTGCCGTTGCGTAATCGGTAACGGAAGTTCCCACAATCGGAATCTCGGTGGTACCGGATACCGCAGCCTGCAAAGCAGGTGTTGCATTGGCCATAATCAAATCATAATCGCTGGAAACGAATCCATTGACGATGGTGTTACAGTTTGCAGAATCACCGGATGCATTCTGTACATCGAATTCTACCTGATCCCCCAACTTATCGCGAAGTGCGTCCTGGAATCCGGTAGTCGCCTCATCCAATGCCGGATGCTGAACCAGCTGAACCACACCTACGGTGTACTTCTCAGTGGTTGCATCTGCAGACGCATCTGTTTCTGTTGTTGTCGTTGTTTCATTGGTTGCATCCTGTGCATTTGATCCACAACCGGTTACACTCATAACCAACATGGAAGCGCAAAGCAACCCCGCAAATAATCTTTTTTTCATCCTCTTTTTCTCCTTAATAAGATGCTTTCCTTCGGTTTAAAAACCTTTTTTGACTATAGCACTTTAAACCCTTAAAGTCAAAAAAGGAAGGCCGCAAAACTGCGGTCTTCCTCGGATTTACAATACGGTTAAATTTTTCAGGGAAACATCCAAAATCGGAGAGGAGTGGGTCAAGGCTCCAGAAGATACATAATCCACGCCGATATCGGTGATGGCCTTCACGTTCTCCCTGGTAATGTTGCCGGAGCACTCGGTCTCGGCACGTCCATCGATGTATGCAACCGCCTCTGCCATCTGCTCGTGGGACATGTTATCCAACATAATGATGTCGGCGCCGGCTTCCACCGCTTCCTTCACCATATCCATGTTCTCCACTTCCACTTCAATCTTGCGGACAAATGGTGCATATGCCTTGGCTGCTTCTACGGCCTGGCGTACACCGCCGGCTGCATCGATGTGATTGTCCTTCAGCAGTACGCCATCGGATAAGTTGTAACGATGATTGTAGCCACCGCCCACTGTAACCGCATACTTCTCAAAGATTCGGTTGTTCGGTGTGGTCTTACGGGTATCCAACAGCTTGGTCTTGGTACCTTCTAACAACGCTGCCACCGTATGGGTGTAGGTTGCGATACCGCTCATACGCTGTAAGTAGTTCAATGCGGTCCGCTCGCCGGATAATAAGACACGGATATCGCCGGTCACCTTGGCCAGCAACTGCTTGTTCTTGACTTCGTCTCCGTCCTTGGCATAAAACTCTACCCGGGTATCCGGATCCAATAACTGGAAGGTACGCTCAAACACGCCCAAGCCGGCAATGATACCATCCTGTTTGCAAATCAGTTCTACGCATCCCAACTTCTTCTCGGGCATTACCGCATTGGTGGTAACGTCCTCGCTGGAAATATCTTCCTGCAACGCCTGTAAAATCAACGGGTCTGCATTCAATTTCAAAGTAATATCTGTCATAAGACTCCCTTCTGTTACTCTGCATCCAGACGATGAATCTCGTCCCAGATCATACGTTTATTCTCTTCGGCAAAAGCTTCCAAATCCTCGGTGTTTACGACAATCTGGTAAACCTGCTTCAATTCTTCTAAGTTCATATCCATGGTGTCTGCAAATCGAGGCGTCCGTGCGCCGCTGTGGTCAGAATCCATCTCAGCCATACGAAGTGCCGCATTGCGGGCAAAAACCAGACTCTCCAGCAAGGAGTTGCTGGCCAATCGGTTGCGACCATGCACGCCATTGCAACAGGTTTCCCCGGATGCATAGAGATGACGCATGGAGGTATGGCTGTAGCGATCCACATGTACGCCACCCATGAAATAATGCTGGGCCGGAACCACCGGAATCCACTCCTTGGTTACATCATAGCCTTCTTCCAAACAATGACGATAGATGTTTGGGAAGCGCTTCGTAATATCCAAATCCGTGATGGTCATCATATTCAACCACACATGCTTGGTTCCATCCTTGGCCATCTGCTTTCGGATTTCGCCGGTTAGCACATCACGGGGCAACAGTTCATTGGTGAACCGATTTCCATTCTTGTCTAAAAGCACTGCTCCCTCGCCACGCACGGATTCGGAAATCAAAAACCGACGTTCCTTCCGCTCATTGTACAAGGTCGTTGGATGAATCTGTACGTAGTTGATGTGTTCCAATTCAATGCCATGACGCAAGGATAGGGCCAGCGCATCTCCCGTCAAATGTGGGAAGTTGGTAGAATTCTCATAAATCCCACCGATGCCGCCGCAGGTCCAGATAATATGACCGCCGAACACCGGCTCGAGCGTGCCGTCTTCCATCTGCAACAGCAATCCATCACAGGCATTGTTACGGCAGAGAATATCCACCATGGTGGTATGCTCGAGCAGGGTAACATTGGATAACTTCTCCACTGCAGCAAGCAACTTGCTGGTAATCTCCTTGCCGGTGATATCCTCGTGATAGAGGATGCGATTGGTGGAATGGGCGGCCTCTCTGGTATAGCGCAGCTTCCCATCTTCCTTCTCGAATTCCACACCGTAATCTATCAACTCATTGATTACCGTGCGGGACTCACGAATCATAATATCCACGGATTCCCGGCGATTCTCGTAATGTCCGGCACGCAAGGTGTCTTCGAAAAAGGCGTCGTAATCCATGTCATTTTTCAATACGCATATGCCGCCTTGTGCTAAGAAGGAATCACTCTCTTCCTTGGCACTTTTGGTGATCATCAAAATCTCCCAGTCCTTGGGCAGATGTAACGCAGTGAAGCAACCGGCCACGCCGCAGCCGACAATCACTGCATCGTACTTTCTGTTCATCTTCGTTCTCTTTCTAATGCTATTTTGCCAATTCCAACATGTTCAGCATTGGTGTCTTTGCATTCACCATCAAATCCTCCGATAGGATGACCTCCGGCTGCTCCTCCTTTAATGCGGCGAGGAGCTTCTCCATGGTAATTTTCTTCATATTCGGGCATACCTGCATCACACTAACCGCATAGAAGGTCTTGTCCGGATTTTTCTTCTTCAGCTCATACATTACGCCTACTTCGGTTGCAATGATAAATTCCTTCACATCCGAGTTGCTGACATAATTGATAATGCCGGAGGTACTTCCAACATAATCTGCCAGAGCGGTCACTTCCGGCTTGCACTCCGGATGAACGCACAACTGGGCATCGGGATGTTCCCGCTGGGCCCGCTGAATCTGTTCCACCGTCAATCCGTGGTGCACGTGACAGTACCCATCATTGAAAATAAAATGTTTCTCCGGTAACTGGTCTGCAATGTAATGCGCCAGATTCTGATCCGGAATAAAAAAGATATTCTTCTGTGGCAGGCGAGAAACAATCTTAAGCGCGTTGGCACTGGTTACACACACATCGCTGACTGCCTTCAGTTCTGCCGTGGAATTTACATAGCAAACAACGGCCAAATCCTCATACTCCCGGCGCATTCTGGCAACCTCATCCACTTCCGCCATATGTGCCATCGGGCAATCTGCACCGATATCCGGAATCAGTACCTTCTTGTCCGGATTCAATACCTTGGCGCTTTCGCCCATAAAGCGAACACCGCACAACACAATGATGTCTGCATCAATTTCCGTTGCCTTCCGACTTAAGAAAAAGGAATCACCGATGTAGTCTGCCACATCCTGCACATCATCATCCACATAATAATGCGCCATAATGACAGCATTCTTCTCCTTCTTCAAGCATTCAATTTCGGAAACCATCTGTTCTGTTGTCATGTTTCTTACTCCTACCATACAATACAATCTTGGGTTTTCTATATAAGAATACTCTAAATCCGTGCAAACGCAAGTATTTCCTCCGTATTCTTCTCTAGTTTTCCGAAGAAATTAATTTCGCAAAATCCTTGGCCGGCATGGGTCGATAGAAGTGATAGCCCTGGACCAAATCACAATCCAACTTCTGCAAAAGGTCCACTTGGTCAGTGTTCTCCACCCCTTCCGCCACGGTGGTAATTCCGCGTTTCTTCGCCAGGCGAATCACAAATTCCGGAATACTGACCGCCAGGTCTACGCCCTCCGCCTCCAGTTCCAGAAATCCCATATCCAGTTTCAGTTGGTCAATTTCCAAATCTTTCATGGATAAGAGATTGAAACGACCCTTGCCGTAATCATCCAGATAAACCCGATAACCGGACCGATGCAGTTTCGTCATCTCCCGTGCCAACCGCTCGGCATCCCCATCGTATACCTCTTCTGAAATTTCCACCGCAAGGAGCTTTCGATCCAGCTGATATTGTTCCATCAAACCATCCAACACCCCGGTTACATCCAGCATGTAAATATCCGCCTTAGATACATTCACCGAAATTGGCACCATCGGTGCACCCGCGTCCAACTGCTGCCGCATCCACTGACAGACCTGCCCCCAGATAATCACATCCACGCCGGAGATAAACCCGGTACGCTCCAGCGAAGGAACAAACGCCCCAGGCACCACCAGTCCCTTGTCCTTGTGAATCCAGCGAACCAGAGCCTCTCCGCCAACCACTTCTCCGGTACTTAAATCACAGATTGGTTGAACGAAAAACTCAAACTCCCGGTTTTGTTCCCCCCGTCGAATATCAATCAACATCTGGAACTCGTCCCCACCCATAGCACTCATCTCTTGCTCGTAGATGCAGACGCCCCGAGTATAGTCATTCTTGATTTTGTATAAGGCACGCTCCGCCCGGTCATACATGGTCTGTGCCGACTCCATCCCACGTTCAATTACGTAGATGCCAAACTTGGGGGCAAACCCCGGTTGATAGAATTCGAAGCGGCTCCCATCCTCTGCCAGATTCCGGATAATCTCCAAAATTGCCGGCGTATGCGGCACCAAAAGCGCAAAATCATCGCCGCCCATATAGCCCACATAACCACCAAACTGCTGCGCAATGCCCTTCAACTTCTTGGCATACTCCTGAAGGTAGCAATCGCCCTTCTCCCAGCCGTAGTAATTGTTATACAGTTTGAAGTTGGCAATATCCGCAGCCACCATCATCAGCTCCACATCCTCGTTGCGACGCAACAAGCTGTACACATTGTTGAAGAAGGTCTGCTTCAAATCCACACCCGTCAAGCGATCCACCTTGGGATCTCCCACCAGGTATTGGCGGTCAATCTCCGCCACCAACGTTTTCTGTTTGGAAAAAAGTGAAACCGTCGTAAGAACACGACGTAGAATCGTCCGCTCAGAATAGGGACGCGCAATAAAATCAATGGCGCCCAAATCGAAGGCGCGCTCAATGTTTGGTTCCTTGTCATCCACAGAGATGGCAATCACCGGAAGGTAATCGGTCATATGCTTTCCACGCATAAACTCCAAGACCTCGAATCCATTCACCCCGGGCATCATCAAATCCAACAGCACCACATCCAGCTGTTGAAACCGATCCATCAACATATTCATCGCCTCTTCCCCTCCACAGGCTTCGAATATCTCCATATCATCCTTCAAGATTTCCTTGAGAATCTCCCGGTTCATCGCGGAGTCATCTACAATTAATGCACGGTAGCGCTTTCTCTTTTCCGTCATAAAAAAGTCCCCCATTCCAATCATAGAATCGTTCCTTATATTATAAATCCCTTTTTCCGGAAAAACCACCTGCCCGAAATAAAAAAGCCCAGGCACCCCGGGTGGAATGCCTGGACCAAATTAGTGTCGCATCTCTCTTAAATTGAGGATTCGCTGATTGCTGCTGCCACGGAATTGTAGGGAGATATCCCGCAGTTCCAATATAAACTCACCGTCCACCAGCACATCAAAACTATCCAGCAATTCATCCGTCACTTCGCAGTGCGCCTTGCCATCCGGGTCCACCAAATCTGTCTCATAGGTGTATCCGGAATAGCACCAGATGTTCTTGTCCGGATGCAGTTTCTTAATCTCGCGAATCATTGGGAGCAGGGCCCGCTGATTCACCGGCTCCATGGGTTCCCCACCAAGCAGGGTAAGTCCCTCGGTGAAGGGATCATCCAAGGAATCGATAATTTCCCGGGCTACCTCATCGGTAAAGGGCTGACCATAGTCAAAATCCCAGGTCTGCGGCTGGAAGCAACCCTTGCAGTGATGGGTACATCCGGAAACAAACAACACCGTCCGGACGCCGGTACCGTTGGCAATGTCATGATATTTGATAACAGAATAATACAAACCTATCACCCCTCTTGGTAAAAAATCCCTGCACCGCAAACCATGGTGCAGGGGAATAAATACAATTTGTAACACTTACAGATGAAGGACACGATCCTTGATTTCCTGGGTACGTCCCTGGTTCCAGAACTGAGTTCCGATATAGCCGCAGGTACGACGTGCAACGGACATCTTGTCCTGGTCACGGTTACCGCAGTTCGGACACTCCCAAATCAACTTTCCGGAGCCGTCTTCCACAATCTTGATCTCTCCATCATATCCACAAACCTCGCAGAAATCACTCTTGGTATTTAACTCTGCATACATGATGTTGTCATAGATGAACTTCATCACAGAAATAACTGCCGGAATGTTGTGCTGCATGTTCGGAACCTCGATGTAGCTGATTGCACCACCCGGAGATAACTTCTGGAATTCAGACTCGAATTTCAGCTTATCAAAGGCGTCGATTTCTTCCGTAACATGAACGTGATAACTGTTGGTAATGTAGTTCTTGTCGGTTACATGCGGGATGATGCCAAACCGCTTCTGTAACTTCTTCGCAAACTTGTAAGTCGTAGATTCCATCGGTGTTCCGTAAACGGAGTAATCGATGTTCTCTGCCGTCTTCCACTCGGTACACTTGTCATTGAGTTTCTGCATTACCTTGAGTGCAAATTCCTTGCCCATCGGATCGGTATGAGAAACACCCAGCATACGGTAGCACATCTCACTTAAGCCGGCATAGCCCAAAGAGATGGTGGAATATCCGTTGTATAACAGACGATCAATGGTCTCACCCTTTTCCAGACGAGCCAGCGCACCATGCTGCCACAAAATCGGAGCAACATCGGATACGGTGCCAAGCAAACGCTCATGACGGCAACGAAGTGCTCTGTGGCATAACTCCAGACGGTCCTCTAAGATTTCCCAGAATTTATCCATATCACCGTAGGAAGAACAAGCCACGTCAACCAAGTTGATGGTTACCACGCCCTGGTTGAAACGTCCGTAGTAACGACGCTCGCCTTCACGGTAGTTCTTACGTTTCTCGATATTACCAATGCCGGCAGCAGTAAAACGATCCGGTGTCAAGAACGAACGGCAGCCCATACAAGTATATAAATCGCCACCCTTCAATTCCTTCATCACCTTGGCAGAGATGTAATCCGGAACCATACGCTTTGCGGTACACTTGGCAGCCAACTCAGTTAAGTAGAAGAATGGAGAATCCTCATGGATATTGTCCTCATCCAACACATAGATGAGCTTCGGAAATGCCGGTGTTACCCAAACACCCTTCTCATTCTTCACGCCCTGCATACGCTGAAGCAAAACTTCCTTAATGACCTTGGCAAGGTCTTCACGGGTCTGTCCCTCCGGAACTTCGTCTAAGTACATAAACATGGTAACGAACGGTGCCTGGCCGTTACAGGTCATCAATGTAATCAACTGATACTGGATGGTCTGGATACCGTTGCGAATCTCGGTCTCCAAACGATTCTCGGTCAGCTTATCTACAATCTTATCATCGGTGGATTCCCCACACTCCTCGCGCTCAGCAATCACCTGGGCACGAATCTTCTTACGGCTGATATCAACGAACGGCGCCAAGTGGGACAAGGAGAAGGACTGTCCACCATACTGATTGGAAGCAACCTGGGCAACGATCTGTGTGGTTACATTACAAGCAGTAAAAAAGCTATGTGGGCGCTCAATCATGGTTTCAGAAATCACGGTACCGTTCTGAAGCATATCCTCTAAGTTGATCAAATCGCAGTTGTGCTCGCGCTGTGCGAAATAATCGGAATCGTGGAAGTGGATGATACCCTCTTCGTGTGCCTTGGTAATCTCCTCCGGCAACAAAACACGCTGAGTTAAGTCCTTGGAAACTTCGCCAGCCATATAATCTCTCTGGGTAGAGTTAATGACTGGGTTCTTGTTGGAGTTCTCCTGCTTCACTTCCTCGTTGAGCTGATCAATGAGGGCAAGGATTCCGTTATCTGTGGTATTGGTCTTACGGGACAACTCACGCTTGTAACGATAGCGGACATACTTCTGAGCCACTTCGTAGCAACGCATCTCCATGATGCCGGTCTCGACCATATCCTGGATGTCCTCCACATTCACCGCATGAGAAGATTCCGCAACCTGGCGTGCAATCTTGTCGGCAACTGCCTGAATCTGGAAATCATTCATCTGATGAATTCCGGCGATCTCCGCATTGGCCTTACGGATTGCGTTCACGATTTTCTCCTTCTGGAAGTCAACCTCGCGACCGTTACGCTTAATGATATGGGTGCGTACTTCTACATTCTTTGTTTCCAAAACAAACTCCTCCTCTATACTATAAACTTCTCTAGTTTTCTAATAATTCAATGGAAAAAGCGAAATTACAAGACAAATCACAAAATCTAGACAAATCACAAATGGTCAAACACAATATCTTGTACATCACCTATGATATACCATAGTGAGAAAAAAGGGAACCCCAAAAATGGAAAAAAGATAAATTTTTTCATAAAAAGATACCACCTAACGTGGTAGATATGAAAATCCAACACAATATATAGTGGTTGACTCTTCTTTGGTTCGTGCTATAATGAACATATGAACAATCGTTCAGATGTTCAGATGTATGAAAAGGAGGACGTTATGGCAGTAGCAGATGTAGCGCATTGCGAAGAAACCTGCGTACATTGCGATGTAGTGGAAGGTGTACGGGCGCAGTTACCGGATGAAGACGAGATGTATGACTTGGCCGAGCTGTTCAAGGTGTTTGGTGATTCCTCCCGTATTAAAATTTTATTTGCGTTGTTTTCCAATGAAATATGTGTGTGTGATTTGGCAGAGAGTTTGAATATGACCCAGTCCGCGGTCTCTCATCAGTTGAAGATTTTGAAGACCGCCCGCCTGGTGAAGGCTCGCCGCGAGGGCAAGCAGATGATTTACTCCTTGGCCGACGATCATGTACGCACCATCATCGGACAAGGCAAGGAACATATCGAAGAATGATTTTTTATAATGAAGGAGAGTATGTATTATGAAGAAGAAGTTTAAGTGTGAAGTTGATTGTGCCAACTGTGCAGCAAAGATGGAAGAAGCCATCAAGAACATTCCGGGTGTGGTAGATGCCAATGTAAACTTCATGACTCAGAAGTTGATGTTAGAAGCACCGGACGAGAAGTTCGACGAGTTGTTGAATGCCGCTGTTGCAGCATGCAAGAAGGTTGAGCCGGACTGCGAGATTGAGATCGCATAATTTTACAGGTAATCCTTGCGGTCGCTGTTGCGGCCGCTTTTCATTCTATTGGAGACAGAAGTTATGAACAAGAAACAGAAGAAAATGTTACACCGTATCCTGGTGGTACTGGCTATCTTTTTTATCCTGTTGGTGGTGGAACACAGTGGTGGATTGGATATGGTGCCCTGGTGGGGACAATTCCTCATCTACGTAATTCCATACCTGATCATCGGATATGACGTCATCCGTAAGGCTGCCATCAACATCTCCCACGGACAGGTGTTTGATGAGAATTTCCTGATGATGGTTGCCACCTTTGCAGCCTTTGCCATGGGGGAATATTCCGAAGCAATGGCAGTTATGCTCTTCTACCAGATTGGTGAGTTGTTCCAAAGCTATGCGGTTGGTAAATCCCGGCAGTCCATTGCGGATATGATGAGCATCGCACCGGAATATGCCAACATCGAGGTGGATGGTGTTTTGGAAGAAGTGGATCCGGAAGATGTGGCGGTGGACAGCATCATCGTCGTAAAACCCGGAGAGCGCATTCCGCTGGATGGAACCGTCATCGATGGATGTTCCTTCCTAGATACCTCCGCACTCACCGGAGAATCCGTTCCCCGTCGTGTCCGTGTGGATGATGATGTCATCAGTGGCTGTGTCAACCAGGACGGCACACTGAAGATTCGCGTTACCAAGGTGTACGAGGATTCCACCGTTGCCAAGATTCTGGAATTGGTGGAGAATGCCAGCTCCAAGAAGGCACGCCTGGAAAACTTCATCACCCGATTTGCCAAGTATTACACACCGGTGGTCACCATCGGTGCTGCTCTTCTGGCTATCCTTCCACCATTGATTCTCGGTGGCGGTTGGAGCAATTGGATTAGCCGTGCTTGTATCTTCCTGATTGTATCCTGTCCATGTGCCTTGGTAATCTCCGTTCCGCTGGGATTCTTCGGTGGTATTGGAGCTTCCTCCCGCATCGGTGTATTGGTCAAGGGCAGCAACTACCTGGAAGCCATTGCCGGAATGGATACCCTGCTGATGGACAAGACCGGAACCCTCACCAAGGGAAGCTTCGCAGTTACCCACGTGCTTCCGGTGCTTGGCTCCGAAGCAACCCTCTTAGAGTTGGCCGCCTACGGCGAGGCCTTCTCCAATCATCCGATTGCACAGTCCATCCGTCAAGCATATGGCAAAGACGTCATATTAAGTCGTGTTGGAAATGCAACAGAAGAAGCCGGCCATGGGGTGTCCGTTGACTTCGACGGACATCAGGTACTGGTTGGTAATGAGAAATTAATGGATGCACATCAGATTGCCTTCACTCCATGTCAAGAGGCAGGCACCATCTGTTATGTAGCCTGCGACGGTTCCTACCAGGGTGCTGTCGTGATTGCAGATGAATTGAAAGCAGAAGCCGCCAAAGCCATTGCTTCTATGAAGCAGGTCGGAGTTCGTAAAACCGTTATGTTAACCGGAGATAATGAAGATACTGCACAGGCCGTTGCCGCCGCTGTTGGTGTAGATGAAGTCCATGCAAAACTCCTCCCGGGAGACAAGGTGGATTTGGTCGAGGGCTATCTCGCCTCTGCCTCCGGCAAGGTTGGATTCGTAGGCGACGGTATCAACGATGCGCCGGTGCTTATGCGTGCAGACGTGGGCATCGCAATGGGAAGTTTAGGAAGCGACGCTGCCATCGAAGCAGCTGATATCGTCATTATGGACGATGATCTCGCCAAGATTTCCAAGGTGATTGCCATCGCCAAGAAGACGCTGCGCATTGTAAAAGAAAACATCGTCTTCGCCATCGGGGTGAAGGTTCTGGTGTTGATTCTCGGCGCCTTAGGACTTGCCAACATGTGGTTGGCGGTATTTGCCGATGTAGGTGTTGCTGTACTGGCGATTCTAAATTCCATGCGTGCATTAAAAACCAAATAAATAAAAAGTGACAGCGCTGCGAGATCACAACGCTGTCACCTATATGTTTTGTATATATCTTCCTTTATTAAACGGACTCCCCTTTGACGCATCTTCTTGCCTATCATAACCACTGCTTGCCGATACACCTATTGAAAAAATTAAGTACCAGAAGCAGACTGACAACCATTAACTCGCTGTCCCGCCCCCTCACCTTCATCGACTGACATCAGCGTAGCTGAGAGACGATTCGGGTTCGGGATGATGGTCAGATTTACTTTGGTTGGGTTTGAGAGGGAGAGAGTTGGTGGTGCTAAGGCATTGACAAATCATTAAATCGAATCAAAATAATTGTCATTTAAGACGAAATCATCTGGAAAGATTTTGCACACTATTTCTCTTGTTAATACTCCACTCAAAAAATCAGTAATATTCATTTTACAAGACATAATATCAGCATATCTTGAAGCAAATACTACTATTTCTGTACTACCATTCAAGTAATTCAAATATAATTCATCGCCATTATCTGTAATCCCCCATGGAAATAGTCCAATACCATTATCATAAAAACCATATTCAATCTCAATTAAATTACTATTTTTCATAATCTCATATGAATTCTTCATTCTCTTATACTGCTCAAATGAATTTAGATTTAAATTATCACAAATCGGTGAAAGAATCCATAAAAAATCATTAATAGAGCCTACCCCATAATTTTCCAAAAACCACTTATAGTCTTCAGGAAAAACAATATTGTTCTCATTTTCAATTGTATTCCAATTATAATCTGGAACGACATTAGCATTATTTAACAAAATATCTTTAATTCTATAATCCATAGCTTTCCTACTTTCCATTTAATATTGTTTGATAAATAT
>JAILOI010000019.1 GCA_024690885.1 Lachnospiraceae bacterium | reverse complement strand
AACAAGATATATTCGAGTTAGGAAGAACTTGTTCAAACAAGTTAATGCTTCGTAAAGGGGCGAAGATAGAAATTAAAAAAGGAGAATGAAGATGGGAAAGTATGTTGAAGATTCCAAGCAGTTGTTGGAATACGTTGGTGGACGGGAGAACATCAACGCAGTATCACATTGTATGACCAGAATGCGGTTCGTGTTGAATGATCCGAAGAAGGCAGATGTGAAGAAGATTGAGGCTATACCGTCGGTGAAGGGAACCTTTACCCAGTCAGGACAGTTTCAGGTGATCATCGGAAATACGGTGGCAGATTTCTACAATGATTTTGCAGAGATATCCGGTGTGTCCGGCGTGTCCAAGGCCGAGGTGAAGCAGGCAGCCAAGAAGAACCAGAATGTGTTGCAGCGAATCGCCAGTGTGTTGGCAGAGATTTTTGCACCGCTGTTACCGGCAATTATTACCGGAGGTTTGATATTAGGATTTCGTAATGTCATTGATAGTATGTACGTCTTTGGTGGTGGACATACTTTAGTGGAGTTGTCCCAGACCTGGGCCGGAATCGATCACTTCCTGTGGTTGATTGGTGAGGCGGTGTTCCATATCGGAATACCGGTGGGAATCTGCTGGTCCATCATGAAGAAGATGGGAGGAACGGAGATCCTTGGAATTATTCTGGGAATTACCCTGACCAGTAGCCAGTTGCTCAATGCTTATGCAGTGGCAGGAACCGCAGCAGCAGATATCCCGGTGTGGGATTTCGGATTTGCCCAGGTGCATATGATCGGTTATCAGGCCCAGGTCATTCCGGCTATGTTGGCAGGCTTTGTATTGGTGTACTTGGAGCGCTTCTTTAAGAAGATTATCCCTAGTGTGATTTCCATGATATTTGTGCCATTCTTTAGTTTGTTGTTGGCAGTGATGGCAGCACACTTTGTGCTTGGACCGATTGGCTGGAAGATCGGTGCAGCCATTTCCTCCGTTGTATATGCAGGAATTACCGGACCGGTGAAGGTTTTGTTTGCAGCAATCTTTGGTGGCTTGTATGCGCCATTGGTTATTACCGGACTACATCATATGACCAATGCCATCGACTTGCAGTTGGCCAATGATTTCGGAGGCACCATGTTGTGGCCAATGATTGCGTTGTCCAATATTGCTCAGGGATCTGCGGTACTTGGAATGAGTATTCTGCAGCGGAAGAATGCCGAGAAGCAGGAAGTGAATATACCATCTATGATTTCCTGTTATATGGGCGTTACCGAGCCGGCGATGTTCGGTGTGAATTTGAAGTATACCTTCCCGTTTGTATCCGCCATGATCGGTTCCTGTATAGCAGCCATCTGGTCCGTATTCAATGGGGTAGAGTCCTTCAACATCGGTGTCGGTGGATTGCCGGGCATTCTGTCCATTAAGTCCCAGTTCTATGTGGTGTATCTGATTTCCATGGCGATTGCTATTCTGGTGCCGATGGGATTGACCATCGCCATTGGTAAGGCAAAAGGCATTGATAAGGAAGTTGATTCTCCGGAAGAAGATAATGTTGTAAAAACAACAAGCAGTGAAGTGGAGTTGCAGGCCTTTTTAAGTGGAACCACGGTAGATATTACGGAAGTTCCGGATGCAGTATTTGCAGATAAGACCTTGGGAGATGGAATTGCCATCGATCCGGTCGACCATGTGGTGGTTGCACCGGCAGATGGTGTGATTACGGTTACCATGGAAGATTCGAAGCATGCCATTGGCATGAAGTTGGATAACGGTGCAGAGGTGTTAATCCATGTGGGATTGGATACGGTGGGGATGAATGGTATGGGATTTTCCTACCATGTAAAAGACGGCGATCGGGTGAAGGCCGGGGATGCCCTCATAACCTTCAGCCCCGAGCAGATTCAAAACGCAGGGCATCGAACCCTGACCATGTTGGTGGTTACTGAGCCGGCAGATGCCAAGCTTTCCCTAAAACCGGGACTACAGGTAAAAGCAGGCGCAAGCATCGGAACCGTCAGCTGTTAAATGGAGAAATGAATGAGAACCTATAGCAGAAGTTGTGTATATCAAATATATGTAAAGTCTTTTGCAGACTCCAACGGAGATGGCATCGGGGATATTCCGGGAATTACATCGAAGTTGGACTACCTGGCATGGCTGGGAGTGGAATATCTGTGGCTGACGCCCTTTTTCACCTCCCCCATGAGGGACAACGGCTATGATGTGGCCGATTATCGGGAAATCAATCCCATGTTTGGTACCATGGCGGATGTGGAGGAACTGATTGCAGCGGCAGCAAAGCATGGCATCCGACTGATGTTTGATATGGTCTTTAATCATACCTCGACGGATCATCTGTGGTTTCAGAAGGCGTTGGCCGGAGAGAAAGCATACCAGGATTACTATATATTCAAGGATCCGGTGGACGGCCACGCCCCGACCAACTGGCAGTCCAAATTCGGCGGAAGCGCCTGGGAATATGTGCCATCCCTGGGCAAGTACTATCTGCATCTGTTTGATCGAAGCCAGGCGGATTTGAATTGGGAGAATCCCAAGGTGCGGGAAGAGTTGGCGGAGGTGCTGAAGTTTTGGAAAGCCAAAGGCATCGGCGGTTTTCGATTCGATGTGGTGAATTTGATTTCCAAACCCACGGAGTGGGTGGATGATACCGAAGGGGACGGACGTCGCTTCTATACGGATGGCCCACGGGTGCATGCGTACCTGAAGGAACTGGTGGAGGCGGCCGGCATTGCAGATATGATGACGGTGGGAGAGATGTCTTCCACCTCCATCAATCATTGCATTCGCTACACCAATCCCAAGGAGCGGGAGCTTGCCATGGCCTTTTCCTTCCACCATCTGAAGGTGGACTACAAGGAGGGGGACAAGTGGCAGCTGATGCCGCCGGATATCGGACAGCTGCGGGAGCTTTTTGCCCGGTGGCAGGAGCAGATGCAGGAGGCCGATGGTTGGAATGCCCTGTTTTTAAATAACCACGATCAGCCCCGTGCCATCAGTCGATTTGGGGACGATACCAACTATCCCAAGGAATCGGCCAAGATGCTGGCTATGTTGGTGCACTTTATGCGGGGCACGCCCTATGTGTACCAGGGGGAGGAAATCGGTACGCCCAATGCGGGCTTTACCTCCATTGAACAGTACGAGGATGTGGAGAGCAAGAATTACTACAACATCTTACAGTCCCAGGGAAAAAGCGCCGATGAGGCCTTGGAGATTTTGCGGGAGCGCTCCAGAGACAACGGCCGCACCCCAATGATGTGGAACGATAAGGCAGGCCGTGGATTTACCACCGGTACGCCCTGGTTGTCCTTTCCAATCCGGGGAGCAGACATCTGTGTGGAAAACCAGAAGAAGGAAGCGGATTCCGTGCTGCAGTTTTACCGTCGATGTATCGCTATGCGCAAGGCAAATCCAGTGATTTCCGATGGAGAAATCCGGTTTTTGGATACGCCGGATGGGACCATCGGATACAGCCGTAGTCTGGGAGAAAAGCGGCTTGTCGTAATTTGTAACCTTACGGACCAATCCGTCATCTTGGATGCATCCATGTTGGAGGGCCTGGAGTATACCCTGGGTTCCTATGGAGCACGTGAGGAGAAAAGTATGGAACTGCGGGCGTTTGAAGGATGCCTGTGGGAAAAATAAACGAAACGAAAAACAGTGCAAGGGTTTCTTTGCACTGTTTTTTTTGCAGGTGTTTGCGAAAGTGAATGTCAGAATATGTAACTATAAAAAATTGCAAGAAGTCATGTTATGAATTTTTACCCCATAGAAAAATATGATACAACTATGGGCGGTAAGATTTTTAGGGAAATGAAGAAGGAGGATTTACCATGTCACAGGAATGTTTGGAAAAGCAGCCAATCAGTGACGAGATGATTGAACGTCTCGATCAGTATTGGAGAGCAGCAAACTATCTGTCCGCCGGACAGCTCTATCTGTTAGAGAATCCATTGTTGTTAGAACCGTTGAAAATTGAACACATCAAGAAGAAAATCGTAGGACACTGGGGAACCGTGCCGGGCCAGAACTTCGTTTGGACCCACTGCAACCGTGTCATCAAGCGTTACGATTTGAACATGATTTATCTGTCAGGTCCGGGACATGGCGGAAACTTCCAGATTGCAAATACGTATTTGGAGGGAACCTACAGCGAAGTATATCCAAACATCTCTCAGGATGCCGAGGGTATGCAGAAGATGTTTAAGCAGTTCTCCTTCCCATGTGGTGTACCAAGCCACTGCGCACCGGAGACCCCGGGTTCCATCAACGAGGGTGGTGAGTTGGGTTACTCCATCGCACACGCTTTTGGTGCCGTTTTTGACAATCCAGACTTGATTGCGACCACCGTGGTTGGTGACGGTGAGTCCGAGACCGGACCTCTGGCTACCAGCTGGCAGTCCAACAAGTTTTTAAATCCAATCACCGATGGTGCGGTTCTTCCAATCCTTCATCTGAATGGTTACAAGATTTCCAACCCGACCCTGTTCTCCCGTATCTCTCATGAGGAGTTGGAGAACTTCTTCAAGGGCTGCGGCTGGAAGCCTTACTTCGTGGAAGGTGACGATCCGAAGACCATGCATAAGCTTATGGCTGAGACCATGGATACTGTTATCGAAGAGATTCAGGCCATCCAGAAGCACGCCCGTGAAACCGGCGATGCAACCCGTCCAATCTGGCCGATGATTGTGCTTCGCACCCCGAAGGGATGGACCGGTCCGAAGGTGGTAGACGGTCAGCAGATCGAAGGCAGCTTCCGTGCACACCAGGTGCCGATTAGCATGGAAAAGCCACAGGAGCATCTGAAATTATTAGAAGACTGGCTGAAAAGTTACAAGCCGGAGGAGTTATTCGACAAGGAAGGTCACATCCTTCCGGAAATCGCTGAGATGCCTCCGAAGGGCGACGCCCGTATGGGTGCAACCCCTTATGCCAACGGAGGTAAGCTTCTGAAGGACTTACGTCTTCCGGACTTCCGTGACTACGGCATCGAAGTTGCTCACGGCAAGACCCAGGCCCAGGATATGATCGAGCTTGGTGGCTACATCCGCGACATCTTCAAGATGAACAAGGAGAACAAGAACTTCCGTATCTTCGGACCGGATGAGTCCATGTCCAACCGTCTCTACAAGGTATTCGAGGAGCAGAATCGTCCTTGGAATGCCGGCGAGATTTTAGATTCCGATGAGTGCCTCGCACAGGACGGCCGCATTATGGACGGCATGCTTTCCGAGCACATGTGCGAAGGCTGGTTAGAGGGTTATCTCTTAACCGGTCGTCATGGTTTCTTCGCCAGCTACGAAGCCTTCATTCGTATCGTGGACTCCATGGCTGCGCAGCACGCCAAGTGGCTGAAGGTTTGCAACCAGCTTTCCTGGAGAGCTCCGATTGCTTCCTTGAACTTTATTTTGACTTCTAACGTTTGGCAGCAGGATCACAACGGTTTCACCCACCAGGATCCGGGCTTCTTAGATCATATTGCAAACAAAAAGGCAGACGTTGTCCGCATGTATTTACCTCCGGACACCAACTGTTTACTCTCTTGCTTCGATCACTGCATCAAGAGCAAGAACTACGTCAACGCCATCGTTGCTTCCAAGCACCCGAGCAAGCAGTGGCTGACAATGGAAGAAGCGGTTAAGCACTGCACCCAGGGTATTGGTATCTGGGATTGGGCCAGCAATGACCAGGGCGTTGAGCCGGATGTCATCATGGCTTGCTGCGGTGACACCCCGACCCTCGAGACGATGGCGGCTATCACCATCCTGCACGAGGAACTGCCGGACATCAAGATCCGTGCCATCAACGTGGTTGATTTATTTAAACTTCAGTCTGACGCAAAGCACCCTCATGGTCTCTCTGACCGCGAGTACGATGCTCTGTTTACTACAGATAAGCCGGTTATTTTTGCTTTCCATGGTTATCCTACGTTGATCCATGAACTGACTTATGAGCGTCATAACCACAACATTTCTGTTCACGGTTACTTAGAGGAAGGTACCATCACCACTCCTTTCGATATGCGTGTCCAGAACCAGATTGACCGTTTCGATTTGGTAAAAGATGTTGTGATGCACCTCCCTCAGCTTGGCAACACTGGTTCTCACCTGATCCAGAAGATGAACGACAAGCTCATCGAGCACAAGCAGTACATTGCCGAATACGGACAGGACCTTGACGAAGTCCGCAATTGGGAATGGCACTAATTTTATTTCTTATCATTCACACTTGGACAAGCGCCCACCACATGGTAGGCGCTTGTCCTATTTTTCTGTGGCCCAAACCATGCCCCTGCCGCGCCGCCCCGGCCCCCTGTGGGGGTGTGCCAAACCATGCACGAATTTCCATGTTTTTCTTGTTCCCTGTAAGTTGCGTATGCCGGGGCATGTCCGTACAACGCTTTTACAATTCCAAGGAACAGTTAGGGCGCTGACGGACAAATAAGCATCTTCAAGGGATCCACACAATGTGGACCACGCATTTTTGTTCCGGTTCCACGCGCCTAGAAAAATTACAAAGCATGGGTGCGGATGCGGGGTCGCAAAATAATCGAATCCGTTCTTCGATTTTGCTTTCCGCGCCATCCGTGGCGCGTCAACCCCGCATCATATGCACCCATAGCTTTTATTTTTCTACGGCTT
>JAILOI010000137.1 GCA_024690885.1 Lachnospiraceae bacterium | reverse complement strand
GTAGGAGATGGATATGAGTTGGGCGTTCACATTGCCGATGTTTCGGAGTATGTGAAGGAAAATTCGGCACTGGATCGGGAAGCATTAAAGCGCTCCACCAGTGTGTATCTGGCAGATCGGGTCATCCCGATGCTTCCTCATGTGTTAAGTAACGGCATCTGTTCCTTGAATGCAGGTGAAGACCGAAATGCCTTAAGCTGTATGATGACCATCGATGCCAAGGGGCAGGTGGTGGATCATCGCATTGTGGAGAGTATGGTAAATATCGATCGTCGTATGACCTATACGGCGGTGAATGAAATTCTTGAGGATCATAACGAAGAAACCATGGCACAGTATCAGGAACTGGTTCCCATGTTTGAGTTGATGCAGGAGTGTGCCACCTTGCTTCGGAATCGCCGGAAGAAGCGTGGATCCATTGATTTTGATTTTCCGGAGACCAAGATTGTTTTGGATGGGGAAGGTCATGTGGTGGACTTGATGCCGTATGAGCGCCGGGTTGGTCAGAAAATCATTGAAGATTTTATGTTGATGGCCAACGAGACGGTGGCGGAGCATTTCCGTTGGCAGGAAATCCCGTTTCTGTATCGTGTGCACGGAGAACCGGATGCGGAGAAGATGAAGAACCTGGCAGCGCTGGTTGGTTCTTTTGGTTATACTCTGCGGGGAAAGCATGAGGAGATGCATCCGAAGGAACTCCAGAAGCTTTTGGTCCGTATTGAAGGCAGTTCGGAAGAAGATTTGATTCGTCGTCTGACGCTGCGTTCCATGCAACAGGCGAAGTACGATACGGAGTGCTCGGGACACTTCGGTCTGGCGGCAGAGTATTACTGTCACTTTACTTCTCCGATTCGGCGGTACCCGGATTTGCAGATTCATCGCATCATCAAGGAATCTATTCGTGGCACCCTAAGCGAAAAGCGCATGGAGCACTATGATGCCATCTTGCCGTCCGTTGCGTCGGACACCAGTCGTTTAGAACGCAGAGCCGATGAGATTGAGCGGGAAGTGGATAAATTGAAAAAGGTACAGTATATGCAGCATCACGTGGGAGAAGTCTTCCATGGGGTGATTTCCGGTGTCACCAAGTGGGGCATCTATGTAGAACTTCCCAATACCGTGGAAGGTATGATACGATTGTCAGAGTTGAACGATGACTTCTATGATTTGCACGAGGACACCTATGAACTGGTGGGCCAGGCAACCAATAAGCATTATAAACTGGGACAGGATATTAAGATTGAAGTGGTGCGGGCGGACGAAGTCAGTCGAACCATTGATTTTGCAATTGCAGGGGACGAGGAAGATGAAGAGTGAGAACAAAAAGCTGATTGCGAATAATAAGAAAGCATTTCACGATTACTTTGTGGAGGAGACCTACGAAGCGGGCATTGAGCTGGTGGGAACGGAAGTGAAAGCACTTCGTACCGGCAAGTGCTCGGTGAAGGAGTCCTTTATCCGTATTATCAACGGACAGATGGAAATCTACCAGATGCATATCTCTCCTTACGAGAAGGGCAATATTTTTAACCGGGATCCGTTGCGCCCACGCCGTCTTCTGATGCATAAGGCGGAGATTCGAAAGCTGGAGCAGAAGATGAAGGAAAAGGGGTTTACCCTGGTACCGATTGAGGTATACTTCTCAGGCAGCCTGGTGAAGGTGAAAGTTGGCTTATGTCGTGGTAAAAAGCTTTATGACAAGCGGGATGACATTGCCAAGAAAGACCAGAAGCGCGAGGCAGAGCGTGAGTTTAAAGTGCGCAATTTTGGGTAATCTGACAAAATTTTGGAGAAGCGAAATTTTTTCTTATACAATTACTAGATTTTGAGGTTAGTCCCTTCAATTTTTCTAGAAATAGTGTTATGATGATTGCGTTATGAGTAGTTTTCGCTTGGAGGCGTAGAAATGGGAATCATTAAAAATATTGTTTGGAATATTCGCGGAGCGATGATCCGAAATCGTAAGATGAAAGCACCATGGAGTCTGCAGAAGAAGATTATTGCAGGTACCATGGCGGGTGTATTGGTAATCGGTGGTTCTACCGGTGCTGTATTGGCCCATCATTTTGCCGGTGATGATAAGAATACAGGCTTGGCGGTAGAGAAGTTGTTACCACCAACCATGGCCAAGATTGAAGTATATGAACCAACCTATGTAGAGATACCGAATTTTGTTGGTATGACAGTAGCATCCGATTCTTTGGAGAAGGATTTGACCCTGTACTTTAAGGGCGAGGAAAGCAAGGCTCGTATCGAGGGTGTTGCCTTCCAGGTGAAGTTGATTAATCCGAAGAAGCAGGATTATCTGAATGATTATCTCGATGAGATTGATCGATTGAACAAGGAAATCGCAGCTGCCAAGGAAGATGGCAGCGAGAATGATCCATATGTACCGACGGAGGAAGAAACCGAAGCAGATACCACAGCTTCCACCGCTTCCGGTTCGAAGGTTGCCGGTGCAACGGTTGAGAAGAAGGTCTTAACTGCAGCACAGGAGAAGACCGAAGAACAGATTGCTGAGAAACAGGAAGAAGCCAAGGAGACCATCTCCGCAAACTTCGATAAGCTGACCATCGGAGAGAAACTTCTGCTGGACAAGGAAGTTGCAATCGAAAGTTATGCAACGGCTTTGACCGCTGTGGATGGTAAGAATTACGTAGATGATGACAACGATGGCATGATCTACATCAACAAGCTTGATTCCGGTAAGTATGTGGCTTGTATGGTGCCGACCGGATTCTATGATCCTTCCGATTATGCAACTGAGGTTACCGTTAAGGACAAGGTTGAATACAAGAAGGTAGAGAACATCGATGACAAGGTCAAGGATTCCTCTAAGGTAGAGGATGAGAAGCCGGCGGAGGCAGCTCCTGTGGAGGCGGTTCTTCAGGATACGGTTGCTTGGGTAGAATCTTCCAAGACAGAAGTGGGTGCCGGATATGAAGCAGCGAAGGCTGTAACACTTGCATCTACGGTGTCCGGAGAGAATGTGGATGCCAAAGAGTTTGAGACGACGGCTCGCAGAGAGACCAATCGGTTCTGGGCTTCTGTTAAGCGAACCTTTGCACTTTCTACAGTACGGGCTGCTGAGTTAAATGTGTCTGAAAGCGAAATCTCTCTTAAGGTTGGAGAGTCAAAAACTGTAACGGTAACCGACGCAACGGTAACAGAAGCTACGTCTTCCGATACAACGGTGGCAACTGCAACTTGTGAAGGGGGAACTGTTACCATTCAGGCAGTTGGTGAAGGAACTGCAACCATTAAAGTTAATGGAACAGTTGCCGCAGCAACTGAAGGCGATGCGGGAGCAGCGGCAAGCAAGCAGATTGTAGTTACCGTTACGAAGAATACAACGACGGTCAAAGCGGAGTTGAAGGTTCCTGCTAATGCTACCGTATATGCATCCGATGCTATTGCAGCTGCAACCGGTACCGTATCGGTTGCAAATACCACAGGAGAAATTGGTGTTACTTCTTCCAGTGGGGATGTGACTGCAACCATAAGCAATGGCACTGTTACCATCAAAGCAAAGAATGGTGCTGCAACACAGGATGCAACCATTACCTATACCGTAGGTTATGGTAGTGAGGGTCAGAAATTAACCGCTACCACCAATGTTCATGTGGTTGGTGTTGAGACCCAGCTGAAGGATGCAAGCGGCAATCCGTTGTTTGTGGACAATGAAGGTAAGACAGCGGCAACGCTGGCAAACTATAAGGCGGATGGAAGCTTCTATGCGAAAACCGGTAAGCCGACCTATAAGTACACCGGATGGCAGGTCATCGATGGTAAGACATACTTCTACAACAAAGACGGAGTGGTCGTTACCGGTGATCAGGTTATCCAGGGCGTTCAGTACAGCTTCAATAACTTAGGTGTTTTGGTTCCGAAGGAAGGAATCGATGTATCTAAGTGGCAGGGTAACATTGACTGGGCTACGGCAAGTAGTTATATCAACTTTGCAGTTATCCGCTGCGGATATCGTGGTGAATCTTCCAGAGGCTTAGCGATTGATCCGAAGTTCTCCAGAAATGTTCAGGGTGCCAAGGCCAATGGTGTTCGTATCGGTTTGTACTTCTATTCAACAGCAGTGACCGAAGCAGAAGCAGTAGAGGAAGCATCCCTTGCTGTTCAGTGTGCACAGCAGGCCGGCGGATTGTCACTTCCAATCTATATCGATATGGAAGCCGGATGTCAGTCCGGATTATCCAACGAGCAGCGTACTGCAATTTGTAATGCGTTCTGTTCAACGGTTCGCAACAGTGGATTTTCTGCCGGTGTATATGCCAACAAGAATTGGCTGACCAACAAGATCAACACCGGAGCAATTTCCGGAGCTGAGATTTGGGTGGCACAGTACAATACCTCCTGTACCTATGGTGGTACCAAGAAGATGTGGCAGTACACCTCCAAGGGTAGCATTCCGGGCATCAGCGGCAATGTAGATATGAACCGCCGCTACTAATTTGTTTGTTTCCTACATTGGCTGATGGATGAAATCAGCCGATGTAGGTGATATAAGGGCCAGTAATGGTTTCGACAGGGATCATGAAGTTGGTGAAGCGAGTCGTATGGTAATGCGTTAAATGGCCAAATTAAATTTAAACGCTGAAGATAATTTAGCAATCGCTGCCTAGTTGCAGCAGTCTGACCTAGGACACCTACATCTTAGGACCCAGGCTTCAAATATGTAGGAAACGACGCACGGTAAGCTTTGCCCGTGTGGGCGTATGATGAAGCTACGAAAGCTGTAAGGGTGTTTGTTCCCGTGCAGTGGACGGAACGTCAAAGAATAAACTACACTCGTAGAAGAACAGGGGATTGGTTTTTGGACACGGGTTCGACTCCCGTCTGGTCCACTCCTTATATTTTTATTGACCGATAAGATTTGACAGAATCGTAGTTTAATGTGCCACGATTTGGTGGGGAAGTAATTTTTGAGGTTATTGTCTATGTCCAAGTACTCAGAGCTCATGGTTGTTGAAAAACGACAATACAAGAGTCTTATGTTCGATTTGGATCAAAGTGATCATGTGGACGACTGTTATATGATGTACCATATTCCCACGGGGGAGAAGGTGGTGCTGTATGCGGATAACAGTCGCTGGTCCACCATGTCTTGGGATGGAAAAGGTACCATCATCACCGATGAAGCCATCTATTTCCACCCGTCCCATCGAGAGTGGGGAAGCGATAATCGCATCCCGCTATCTGATTTATGCAGCTATGTGATTTTTCAAGAGAATGCTTCGGATACGGTACATCTGATTTCCAAAGAACGGGATCAGAGTATTTTTGGTCGTACCGTAAATTCCAAGGATACCACCGGAAGTGAACTGGTTTCCTTGTTATCTGCACTGCAAAAGAAGATTCGTCAGAGCAATACCAGAGAACAGGCAGCCTATGAACGTACCTTGGCTCATGTGATGGGCCTGATCAAAGGCAGTTTTCGTGAGAATGGATTATTGCCGGAACGTTCCTTAAAACTTTTGGATATCTTGGTTCGTGAGAAAAGCTTCGCTGCAGAGGTGGCGTATGTATTGGCAGAGAACGAATACCGTCATATGAATGAGGCGGGATACTTCCGGTTTTTGGATACGCTGCGCATGCAACCATATATAAGTGCGGCGTTGATTGAGCAGTTGCAGCGACCGGATGAACTGTTTTTGGAATCTTTTTTACAAGATATTTCCAATCCCAATGCCTTATATCTGACCCGGTCATTGATTGAAACCTATACGAATCTGAAGACTGCGCCTCGGCTTAGTATGCGACAGTGCGTGATTCTATGCTTTCTGTGCGTACGGTTTGAAGACTGGGCGTTCTTTGATGAAGTGTGGAAGTTAATCGCGCATGTATTACCGGAAGAGATGCGCTGGAGGATTCAATCCTTCCGTGCACGTTTTGCCAACGAGAAGATGTTTGGCGTATATGAGAAATTGATGGGCAACAAGCCTCTGACCTCGATGGAGCTTGGCTGGAAGGATGCCCTGGGGTTAACCCCGCTTCATTATGCACTGATTCTTCGGAATCGCAATCGGGTGATGGAGTTATTGGACGAGGGTGAGTGGAATCGCTTCCATAGTCCTTTTGAACGGGATAAGCTGGTGGATACGGCGTACCAGTATGCCTTTTTGGCCTCCGTTTTATACGATGACATCGAACTGATTGAGCGGGTGATTGATGAGACGACACCCCTGTTTTCTTCCTTGCATCGCTCTATGAAGCAGATGGACTTTTTTATCTTCCTTGAGGAGAAACGAATGGAGGAGTCCGGGGACGAGGCGTGTAAAAAGCGTATCTTTGAATACGAGAGCATGAAACGTGAGATGCGGGCGGAGATGCGCCAGATGGCGATGGAGGAAGCGCAGAACGCCAGAAAGAAGGCCCAGGCCATCATTGAAACGTCCCATGCCTTTAGTCGGTATCTGTTCTATCTGTACATGGATTTGGATGGCTTGTATCGGTTGATGGCGGATACCATCAGTTCCTGGAAAGTGGCCCGCTACAAGGAGTTCTACTTTATTACCCCGACGGATCGGGATATGGGAATGGAAGCACGCATTTATCCCAACGAGGAGTCCGGCAGCTTCGATATTCCGGAGGATAACTTCGAGAATCCGGCGTACCGCAGGAAACGGGAGGAAGCAGAACGGGCGGAGCGTGCAGCCAGAGAAGCTCGGTTTAAGGCGGCCAGAGAAGCCTTCGAAGCACAGGATGCGGCAGAAAGCTGGTTTAGTGCAGAGGCACATGAAGATATCCTGATTCTGAAGAAGGAATACCGTATGCTGGTGAAGCAGTATCATCCGGATGTGTGTGGCGGTGCCAAGGCTACCCGCATCATGCAGGCTATTATGGATGAGCGGGCACAAATCCTCGAAGCTATGGAAACCGCATAAGATTTTACGATGTTTTGGAGTGTCAAGAAAAAATACTTGACACTCCTTTTTCTTTTCGGTATATTAGACAAGGTGATTGTTATGGAAGAGAAAATCAGACAAGGGTATTTATATGATTTCTACGGCGAGTTGCTGAATGAACATCAGCGCAGCATCTTCGAATCCTATGTGTTTGAAGACTTGTCGTTGGCAGAGATTGCAGAAGCCCAAGGGATTTCCCGCCAGGGTGTACATGATTTGATTCGTCGCTGTACGAAGACCTTAGAGGATTATGAGAGTCGCCTGCATCTGATTGACAAGTTCATGCATATTCGACAGAAGGTGGATCGGATTCATCTGTTGACTCAGCAGGAGGCCAGCGGTGCTTCCATGCAGGAGATAGAATCCATATCCAGTGAGATCTTAGAGGAACTTTAATTTGGCTTTTGAAAGTTTATCCGATAAATTACAGAATGTTTTTAAGAATCTTCGTGGTAAGGGACGATTGAATGAAGCGGACGTCAAGGAAGCAATGAAGGAAGTGCGGATGGCACTTCTGGAGGCCGACGTTAACTTCAAGGTTACCAAGTCTTTTGTAAACAAGGTGACGGAGCGCGCCGTTGGTAGCGACGTGATGAACGGATTGAATCCGGGGCAGATGGTCATCAAGATTGTAAACGAAGAGATGACCGCGTTGATGGGTTCTGACACAACGGAGATTGCATACCGTCCGGGTCAGGAGATAACCGTCATCATGATGGCTGGTTTGAACGGTGCCGGTAAGACGACCACCACAGCGAAGCTGGCCGGCAAGATGAAGAAGAAGGGCAAGCGTCCACTTCTGGTTGCCTGTGATGTGTATCGTCCGGCAGCAATCGAACAGTTACAGATCAACGGTCAGAAGCAGGATGTTCCGGTATTTGCCATGGGCGATAAGTTAAGCCCGGTGGACATTGCCAAGGCATCCATTGAACATGCGAAGAAGAACAACAACAATGTTGTGATCTTAGATACTGCAGGACGTCTTCACGTAGATGAGGAGTTAATGCAGGAGTTGAAGGACATTAAGAGCAATGTAGACGTTGCCCAGACCATCTTGGTCGTGGATGCCATGACCGGTCAGGATGCAGTGAATGTTGCATCTTCCTTCGATGAACAGATTGGAATCGACGGTGTCATCTTAACCAAGTTAGACGGTGATACCCGAGGCGGTGCGGCACTTTCTATTCGTGCAGTTACCGGCAAGCCGATTTTATTCTGTGGTATGGGCGAGAAGCTCTCGGATTTGGAGCAGTTCTATCCGGACCGTATGGCCAGCCGTATTCTTGGTATGGGTGATGTATTGACCCTCATTGAGAAGGCAGAGGAGAACTTCGACGCTGAGAAGGCGAAGGCCTTAACCCAGAAGATGAAGAAGTCCGGCTTCGATTATAATGATTACCTGGATTCCATGGCCCAGATGAAGAAGTTGGGCGGACTATCCGGAATTATGGGTATGATGCCAGGCATGATGCCGGGCGTGAACAAGAATCAGATGTCTCAGCTTGAGAGTGCGATGGATGAGAAGAAGCTGCTTCACATCGAAGCAATCATTCAGTCCATGACTCCGGCAGAACGGGCGAATCCGAAGTTGATGAACCCGAGCCGCAAGCATCGCTTGGCTAAGGGTGCCGGCGTTGACATTGCAGAAGTGAACCGCTTTGTGAAGCAGTTCGAACAGGCACAGAAGATGATGAAGAAGATGCCTGGTATGATGGGTGGTAAAAAGGGTAAATTCAGATTTCCTTTTTAACATAGATTATTAATGTTTTATATTTTAGGAGGTAACTAATAATGGCAGTTAAGATTCGTTTAAGAAGAATGGGTAAGAAGAAGGCACCTTTCTATAGAATCGTAGTAGCAGATTCCCGTTCCCCACGTGATGGACGTTGCATCGAGGAGATCGGAACTTATGATCCTAACCAGGATCCAAGCGCTTATCATGTAAATGAGGAGCTTGCTAAGAAGTGGTTAGCAAACGGAGCTCAGCCTACTGAGACTGTTAACAGAATCTTCAAGAACGCTGGTATCGTAAAATAACAATCGGATTTGGGAAAGCACGGGGGACTGACGATGAAAGATTTAATTGAAGTAATTGCAAAAGCACTTGTGGATAATCCAAATGAGGTTGTTGTAACCGAGAAAGAGACAGATCGTGCTATTGTCGTCGAACTCAAAGTTGCTCCTACCGATATGGGTAAGGTTATTGGAAAACAGGGTCGTATCGCAAAGGCAATTCGCTCTGTAGTCAAAGCAGCAGCTTCGAAAGAAGACAAAAAGGTTATCGTTGACATTTTAGACGAGAACGAGTAATTATCGGAACTGTCATACCTGGTATGGCAGTTCTTTTATGTTCTTACCGAAATCTATGATTTTAAGAATGAGGATTTTGCATGGCAAAAAGTGAAAGAGACGATTATTTGAGAGTGGGCGTTATTACAGATACCCACGGCATTCGGGGCGAGGTGAAGGTGTATCCGACCACCGAAGATCCCAAGCGATTTGAGTTATTACCGACGGTTCATATCATTGCCAAGGACCAGAGTGATGTTGCACTCAAGGTTTGCGGGGTGAAGTATTTCAAGAACCTGGTGATTTTAAAGTTTGAAGGAATCAACAATATCAACGATATTGAACAATATAAAAAATGCGAGATGTTCGTCACCAGAGCGGATGCCATTCCGTTAGAAGAGGGCGAGCATTATGTGGCAGACTTGATTGGCCTTCGGGTGATCACCGATGAAGGTGTAGAACTTGGAGTTCTCGAGGATGTGATGGAGACCGGTGCCAATGACGTGTTTGACGTACGCCCGACGGAGGGTGGCAAGCATATTTTAATTCCGGCCATCGACCAGTGTATGGGTGCGGTGGATTTGGACGAAGGCACCATGGAAGTACATCTGTTACCGGGTCTTCTGGACCTGTAATGGATGCTTAGAGGAGTATTTGATGAAGTTTTATGTCTTAACCTTATTTCCGGAGATGATCGAACAGACCATGGCTAACAGCATTACAGGCCGGGCGATGGAACAGGGACATATTTCAGTGGAAGCGGTGAATATCCGGGACTATACCTTAGATAAACACAAGAAGGTGGATGATTATCCCTACGGCGGTGGCGCCGGTATGGTGATGCAGGCACAGCCGATTTACGATGCCTATTGTGCCATCATTGAGAAAATCGGACATCCTTGTCCGGTGGTATATCTGACACCCCAGGGTAAAACCTTTTCCCAGGAGATGGCCAAGGGTTTTGCAGCCGAGGAGGAGATGATTCTGCTCTGTGGACATTATGAGGGTGTGGATGAGCGTGTGTTAGAGGCCATTGTTACCCATGAGGTTTCCATCGGCGATTATGTTTTAACCGGAGGGGAACTGCCGGCCATGGTGATGATTGATGCCATTGCCCGGTTGGTACCGGGGGTGTTGCACAACGACGATTCCGCCTGTACCGAATCCTTTGAGAACGGGCTTTTAGAGTATCCGCAATACAGTCGTCCGGAGGAGTGGAACGGCCGCAAGGTTCCGGCTATCCTCTTATCCGGTGACCATGCCAAGGTGGATGCCTGGCGGCTGGAACAATCCATGGAGCGCACCAGGGTCAAACGTCCGGATTTATTTGCTAAATTCGTTGACAAAGATGCATGAGCATGATACAATTTAACACGTTGTTGACAAGAAGCGATGGTCCTCTGGTGCAGATGCATTAAGAACATCAAATAGAAAAGGAGAACACAATGAATAGCGAAATTATTAAGAAAATTGAAGCAGAGCAGTTAAAGTCTGAAGTAGCTGAGTTCCACGTAGGTGATACCGTACGTGTATCCGCTAAAATCAAAGAGGGTAACCGTGAGCGTATCCAGGTATTCGAAGGAACTGTATTAAAGCGTCAGGGCGGAAGCAACCGTGAGACTTTCACCGTTCGTAAGCTTTCTAACGGTGTAGGCGTTGAGAAGACTTGGCCATTACACAGCCCGAACGTAGAGAAGATCGAAGTTGTTCGCAAGGGTAAGGTACGTCGTGCGAAGTTGAACTACTTAAGAGAGCGTATCGGTAAGAAGGCTAAGGTTAAGGAGTCTATCTAATCTTTACGGAAATAAGTCAGAAGAGAACAACCCGCTGTGGTTGTTCTTTTTTTGCTTTTATTGTAAACTTATGAAGTGTGAAAAAGTCCATGAAATGGGCATTGGGACGGAAATATAGCATGAGACGCAGACGTAAAACAAGAAAACTGGATATCGGTAGTCTACTTGAGAAGTGGAAGCGACCCAATGGATTAAACTTCCGGAGACGGAGACATCAAATTGATCCGTTGATGGTACGCAAGGCATTGGTTTTTCTGATTGAGGTGGTGGCGGTGGTATTTGCCGCTTATCTTCTGGTGGTTGCCTTCGGATTGCGCATCTCCAACTCCGGTGGTTCGATGGAAGAAACCATTATGGCCGGGGATGAGGTGTTGCTGGATCGACTGACCTATCGCATTCGTAAACCTCGGGCCAATGATGTGGTGGCCTTTTTGCCGGAAGGAAATCTGAATGCCAAGTACTCCATCAAGCGTATTATCGGCGTGCCGGGGGATCGTATCGTAATCTCCGGTGGCAAGATTTATGTGAATGATGAAGTTTATTCCGATATTTTGGTACGGGATCCCATTTCGGACCCGGGTCTGGCAGCCAACGAGATTGTGTTGGGCGAAGATGCGTATTTCGTTCTAGGTGATAATCGAAACAATTCCGAGGATTCCCGTTATGCCACCATCGGCAATATTTCCCAGGAGGACATCGTGGGCAAGGTTTGGTGGAATATGACGTTATCCAATTTCGGATTGGTAAATTAGTGAGGTAAGTATGGAAATTCAGTGGTACCCGGGGCATATGACCAAGGCCGTGCGTCAGATGCAGGAGGATATGAAGCTCATCGATTTGGTCATCGAATTGGTGGATGCGCGTGCTCCTATGGCCAGCCGTAATCCGGATATTGACAAACTGGCCAATGGGAAGGCCAGACTTATGATTTTGAACAAATGTGACTTGGCAGACGAGGGAAAGACCCGGGAATGGAAGAAGTTCTTCGAGGACCAGGGCATCCATGTGGCGATGATTGATGCAAGAGAGCGTAAGCATGTGCGCAGCATTGACCCCATCATTGAGGAAGCCTGCAAGGCGAAGCGTGAGCGGGACGCCAGACGAGGCATCAAGAATCGTCCGATTCGTGCTATGGTTGCAGGAATTCCCAATATCGGCAAATCCACGTTCATCAATTCTTATGCCGGCAAAGCATCTGCAAAGACCGGCAATCGTCCGGGTGTAACCAAGGGAAAACAGTGGATTCGTCTGAACAAGAGTCTGGAACTTTTGGATACGCCGGGTATTTTGTGGCCGAAATTTGAGGATCCGCAGGTGGGGATTCTCTTAGCGTCCATCGGTTCGGTACGAGATGAGATTCTCGGATTAGAAGAATTATCCATGGAATTGATTTCCATTTTGAAGGAACGTTATCCGGGCATGCTTGCAGAGAAGTACGAGGTGGAGGAATCCAAGGAATCTTCCGAAATATTAAGTGAGATTGCATCCTTCAAAAATTGTTTGAAGGCCGGCGGAGAATTAGACTATGAACGTGGCGCAAAGCTGTTTCTAGATGATTTCCGCAGCGGGAAGTTGGGCCGAAGGACCTTACAATCCCCACAATAAAGTTTGACCAAAGGAGCCGTTATGGCATCAGAGAAGACAAGAATCAGAGAAGAATTTTCAAAAGAGTTAGAGGAAGAACGTCCACTCACCAAGGCGGAACTTCGCCGAGAAATCATCAGTACGATTTTGTACTTATTGACGGTATTTGTACTGATTTTTCTGTTCATTCATTTTGTGGGACAGCGTACGGTGGTCATTGGTTCTTCCATGGAAAACACCCTAAGCAACGGCGATAATTTAATCATCGATAAGATCAGTTATCGGTTCCGGGCTCCGGAGCGCTTTGAGGTGGTAGTATTCCCGTATCAGTACAACGAAGATACTTTCTACATTAAGCGGGTCATCGGTTTGCCGGGAGAACGTGTTCGCATTGATACCGATGGTACCATCTATATCAATGGTGAAGTTTTGGAAGAACACTATGGCCGGGAAGTTATCTTAAATCCCGGTAGAGCGTCCCAGGAGATTACCTTAGGGGAGGATGAGTATTTCCTCTTGGGTGATAATCGAAACAACTCCGAGGATAGCCGGTTTGATGATGTGGGCAATGTCCGGGGCGAGGATTTGATCGGTCGTGCCTGGGTGCGCATCTATCCATTCGATGAGATGGGGAAGGTGGAATAGCCCATGAGTGATAAGAAAATCGGTGAAATCAGTGCAGAGCTGAAGGCGGCGGACGTCAGTGAATTGGCCGGATTTATCAGCACCTACCAGGGAGATGAACGTCCCGGTGTACAGAGACTGGTGGCCAAGGCACACGCTGCAGTTGAGAAGATGTACGCTGAGATGGCGCGTATGGAGGAGTTGAAGGGATACGAGCGTTCCTATTGGAACCAGGGCATGACCCTGGTTTGTGGAATTGATGAGGCCGGTCGTGGACCGCTGGCTGGACCGGTGGTTGCGGGTGCGGTGATATTTCCGCAGGATTGCGACATCCTCTACATCAACGACTCCAAGAAACTTTCCGCGAAGAAGCGGGAGGAACTCTATGATGTGATTATGGAGAAGGCTCTGGCGGTTGGTGTTGGAATTGCTTCTGCCCAGCGCATCGATGAGATTAATATTTTACAGGCAACCTATGAAGCCATGCGTATGGCAATCCGGAAATTGGGTGATTATGGGATTACACCGGAGATTTTGCTCAATGATGCGGTAACCATCCCGGGAGTGAGCATTCCCCAGGTTCCCATTATCAAGGGAGATGCCAAGAGCTTTAGCATTGGTGCGGCCAGCATCATTGCCAAGGTTACCAGGGATCGGATGATGGTAGCTTATGATGAGTTGTATCCGGAGTATGGTTTTGCCGGACACAAAGGATATGGTACGAAGGAACATTACGAAGCATTGCGTCAGTATGGGGTAACCCCGATTCACCGACGCAGTTTCTTAGAGAGTATGGGAGAGGCGTACAAGTAATGTCGATGCAGATTTCAGATCTTGTAAATCAATATCAGAACTCTTTGGCGGCAGGCAGTGAAATCTCCACGAAGACCAAGGGTGTGGAGCAATTGGTTTCCACCGTTTCCAAACTGGAAGAGGGTCAGGTCTTTGAAGGCACCGTAAATTCCATCAAGAATGGTACGGTGATTTTGGGACTGAGTAGTGGACAAAACATCACGGCACGTTTAGACAAGGGCGTACAATTGTTACAGGGTCAGTCTGTGTTTTTTCAGGTGAAATCCAATGAGGGCGGTGTGATTTCCATTAAGCCTATTTCCATTGGTACAGCCAACAACCCTACACTTTTAAATGCATTGGATGCAGCCAATCTTCCGGTCAACGAGAAGACACTTAACATGGTGAATGCCATGATGAAGGAACAGATGCCCATCGATGCCAAAAGTATTACGGAGATGTCCCGTCAGATTTCCATGCATCCCAATGCAGATGTCCAGACGGTGGTTTCCTTACATAAGCTGGGGATTCCGGTGACGGATGGCATGGCGGCACAGTTTGAGAACTATCGCAACAGTGAAGGTGCGATTCTAAAGACGGTGGACGATATTGTTTCCACCATTCCCCAGATTTTGGAGGGGGATGAGGTGTCCAAAGCGGACGTGCTTCAATTCCAGAAGGCGTTATCCACCGCTGTGTTTGGAGAAGCCAAGGAAGTGGTAATGACCCAGGCGGGCTTACAGACCATCTCTTCGGAGGTGCCTGCAAGCAGTGGATTTCAGGGTACTCAGGCCGAAGCGCTCATGCAACAGATGGCGGAGGTTTCGCAGGAGGTGGCAGAAACTGCTACACCACAGGGAGCCACGGAAACAACGACTTCGGAACATGTATCCTATCAGATTATGATTGAAGGGGATGAGGCGGCCCAGACCCAATCTGCGGTTGGACAAACCGATGCCTTTACCAAACTGGTATCCCAGTTGGATTCCGTCGAGTATCCCAAGGGCAGTTTAGGCAATGCTTTGACCTCGGCATCCTATCAGGAATTGAATCAGACGATTTCCCAGTGGCCGAAGTTTGCGGAGGAATTTCCGAAGAATTTTGATGCGTCCGGTAATCTGGTTTTATCTCGTGACGGAGCTGCGTTTTTAGCAGATGTTACCACCTACTTTACCAACCATCCGGAGTTTACCAAGGCGGATGTGATGAAGTTTGTCAAAAGCATGGGTTATGAGGACTTGGTGAAGGAACTTTTTACCAAGGAGTGGACCATCGAGCCGGAAGAGTTGACGAAGCCCGGGAAGATTGATGAGTTGTATCAGAAAATCAATCAGGATACCCAGCGGTTACAGGAAGCGGCGCATCGGGTGACGGATAGCTCTAATTCCTTGACACAGACCGCAGCCGGTATTCGGGATAACTTGTCTTTTATTCATGAAGTGAATCAGATGTACACCTACGTCCAGATTCCGTTGCAGTTAAATTCTTCTGCAACCACCGGGGACTTATATGTCTATACCAATCGGAAGCATACGAGAGGCGAGGACGATGAGGTCAGTGCCTTCTTGCACTTCGATTTGGAACACTTAGGTTCGACGGACATTGCGGTGCGTCTGAAACACAAGGATGTGCGCACGGAATTCTATTTGGAGGATGAGATTTCCTTCCAGTTGATTCAAAGCAACATCCATATCTTAGAAGAGAAACTGAACAACTTGGGCTATCATTGCAGCATTGATGTGATCAATGATTCCAAGAATGTGAACTTTGTGGAAGACTTCTTAATGAAGGATGCGAAGACCGGTGGCAGTATTCAACGGTATTCCTTTGACGTGAGAGCGTAGGTGAGGGTATGGCAGAGCAGGAATTTGACAAGAACAAAACCGCGGTGGCCTTATCCTATGAATCCGGAGATGAAGCGCCGAAAATCATTGCCAGCGGCAAGGGCAAGGTGGCAGAGCGAATTATTGCTACCGCCCAGGAACATGACGTGCCTTTTTACAAGGATGATAAGTTGGCAGAGACCCTGTCCAAGCTAGAAATCGGGGAAGCGATTCCGCCGGATCTCTATGAGGTTGTGGCGCAGATTTTGGTCTTTGTGGACGGCATGGACAAAGTACGTCAGAAATTATCGGAACACGATCGTTAAAAAGGAGCGTGGCAGTTGGAAAATTTACGAACCAAGGGCGGTGCTTATGAGAGCCGGGCGGCGGAGTTTTTACAATCCAGAGGGTATCGGATTTTAGAGAGAAACTTTCGATGCCGCATTGGGGAAGTGGATATCATTGCCAGAGATGGAAATTATCTGGTATTTGTGGAAGTGAAATATCGCAAAAGTGCGTCCCGTGGTATGCCGGTAGAGGCGGTGGGGTTTGCCAAACAGAAGAAGATTTCTTCTGTGGCCGGGTATTATCTGATGACGCATGGACTTTACGAGAACACTGCGGTACGCTTTGACGTGGTTGCAATTTTAGGTGAGGAAATACGGCTGTATCAAAATGCCTTTTCCTATATAGGACATGGATTATGATTTATAAGAATGACAATACAATTTTTCGTGAGATTATGCATGATTTGGGGGGAGGAGAAGCACTCCCTCTTTTGACGTTTGAACGCTTTCATGATTTACAGGGCTTTCGACATTGCTTCACCACCCGCAAGGGCGGTGTGAGCACCGGTGTGTTTGCGTCTTTGAATTTAAGCTTTACTAGAGGAGATGACCGGGATGCGGTGATGGAGAATTATCGCAGAGTGGCGTCCTACTTTGGCAAAAAGCCGGAAGACATTGTGACCAGTGATCAAACCCATACCACCACCGTACATGAAGTGGGACGTCCGGCTTCCGGATTTGGAGTGACTCGTCCCCGGGCTTATTCCGATGTGGATGGCTTGATTACCAATGAGCCGGGTGTGGTGCTGGCTACTTTTTATGCGGATTGTGTGCCGTTGTATTTTATTGACCCCGTGCATCGGGCCATCGGTTTGTCTCATTCCGGATGGAGGGGTACCGTCGGTCGGATGGGGCGAGAAACCCTGATGGCGATGGAAGCACACTATGGCACTAGACCGGAGGATGTGTATGCGGCCATCGGACCGTCCATCTGCAAGGACTGTTATGAGGTTTCTTCCGATGTGGCAGAAGCCTTCTTCGATGCATTCCCGGAGCATCCGGAGATCTTAGAGGATCGGGGCTTTCCTTACGGACATTCCAACAACCTGGTGATGGACCACAAGTACCAGTTGGATTTGTGGAGAGCCAATGAAGTTGTGCTGTTGGAGTGCGGTGTTTTGCCGGAGCATCTGGCAGTAACCAATGTATGCACCTGCTGTAATTCCAACGAACTTTTTTCCCATCGTGCGTCCCATGGCAAGCGGGGAAATTTAGGTGCATTTTTAATGATTGAGGAGTAGTTTGATGTCAAAAGCAACACATATGATTGCGACCATTACCCCGGATTCTCCGGCGGAACGTGCCGGCATGGTGCCCGGGGAGAACATTGTTGCAATCAATGGACATGAACTGAAAGATATATTTGATTACCATTATTATTCGGATGATGAACATCTGGAGATTCTGGTGCAGCTTGCGGATGAGTGTAACAAGACGTATGTCATCGACAAGGACTTAGGCGAGGATTTGGGCATTACCTTTGAGAATGGTTTGATGGATAATTACCGTTCCTGCCATAACAAGTGTATGTTTTGCTTCATCGACCAGATGCCCAAGGGCATGCGTGAGACCCTATACTTTAAGGATGACGATACCCGTCTGTCCTTCCTGCAGGGAAACTATGTTACCTTGACCAATATGAAGGATGCGGATTTACAACGCGTCATTGATTATCATCTGGCCCCTATTAATATTTCCGTACATGCCACCAATCCGGAGTTGAGATGTCGGATGTTACACAATCGGTTTGCCGGGGATATTCTTGAGAAAATCAAAAAAATCCACGATGCCGGTTTGGAGATGAATTCCCAGGTGGTTTTGTGCAAGGGCATCAATGACGGAGCAGAATTGGACCGTACCATCGGTGAACTGTTCCAGTTTCATCCATTGATGGAATCCCTCTCTATTGTTCCGGTTGGCTTGACCAAGTACCGGGAAGGCCTGCAGCCGTTGGAGCCTTTTGAGCGGGATGATGCCAGAGCCGTGCTTGAAATTATCGAGAAGTGGCAGAAGCGCAGTTTCGATGCCTACGGGGATCACTTCGTACAGGCGTCGGACGAATGGTATTTGCTGGCGGAATTGCCATTGCCGGAAGCAGAGCGCTACGATGGTTATATCCAGTTGGAGAATGGCGTTGGTATGCTGCGCCTGTTACTGGATGAGTTTAATGAAGCGTTGGCCCACGCCCACAAGTTTATGTGGAAAAAGCGGGAGGTTTCTATGGCCACCGGTAAGCTGGCTGCGCCTTTTATCGAACAGATGAGCCGAAAGTTTGAGGCGAAGTTTCCGAAGGTGAAGATTCACAATTACACCATCACAAACAACTTCTTTGGAGAGCGGATTACCGTCAGCGGTTTGATTACCGGCACGGACTTGATGGATCAGCTGAAGGGGCAGGAACTGGGAAGTGTCTTGTATCTGCCGAGCAATATGCTTCGTATGGGAGAGAACGTATTCCTTGACGATGTAACGGTTGAGCAGGTGGAGGATTCTTTACAAGTACCTATCGATATTGTAAAATCAAGCGGCGGGGACTTTGTGGATGCGCTGTTGCACCCCCGCCATGATACGAAACGAAATAACATTATCGGCAAGACCGAGTCGTAAGAATTGGTTTGTCGAATTTAGTATATAGAAGGAAAGGTGAACTATGAGTAAACCGGTTGTAGCAATTGTTGGTCGTCCGAATGTTGGAAAATCAACATTGTTTAATGCTCTTGCAGGAGAGCGTATTTCCATTGTTAAAGATACACCGGGTGTAACCCGAGACCGTATTTATGCGGATGTCAGCTGGCTGGACAAGGATTTTACCATGATTGATACCGGTGGTATTGAGCCGGATACCAAGGATATTATTTTAAGCCAGATGCGCGAGCAGGCACAGATTGCCATCGATACCGCAGATGTCATTATCTTCTTGGTTGATGTACGTCAGGGACTGGTGGACTCCGATTCCAAGGTTGCGGATATGCTGCGCAGATCCAATAAGCCGGTGGTTTTGGTTGTTAACAAGGTGGATGATTTTGAGAAGTTCATGCCGGATGTGTATGAGTTTTATAACTTGGGTATTGGTGATCCGATGCCGGTTTCCGCAGCTTCTCTTTTGGGCTTCGGTGATATGCTGGATGCAGTCATCGCCCACTTCCCGGAAGGCAGCAATACCGACGAGGAGGATGAAATCCCGAAGGTGGCCATCATTGGTAAACCGAATGTAGGCAAGTCCTCTCTTGTTAACAAACTGGTGGGCGAGGAGCGTGTCATCGTTTCCGATATTGCCGGTACCACCCGTGATGCCGTAGATACCAAGGTGAAGTACCATGGCAAGGATTATATCTTTATTGATACCGCCGGACTCCGCCGCAAGAGTAAAATCAAGGAAGAATTAGAGCGTTACAGTATCATCCGTGCGGTTGCCGCAGTGGAGAAGGCAGACGTGGTACTTCTGATGATTGATGCAACGGAAGGTGTTACCGAACAGGATGCCAAGATTGCAGGAATTGCTCATGAGCGCGGCAAGGGTATCATCATCTGTGTCAACAAGTGGGATGCCATCGACAAGGATGACAAGACCATGCGGGAACATACCAATAAGATTCGTCAGGTTTTAAGTTTCATGCCGTACGCAGAAATTCTGTTTATCTCGGTGGAAACCGGACAGCGTTTAGGCAAGATTTACGAGATGATCGATGTGGTATTGGAAAACAATGCCATGCGTGTTCAGACCGGTGTCTTGAATGAAATTGTGGCAGAGGCCGTATCCCTACAGCAGCCACCATCAGACAAGGGACGTCGTCTGAAGATTTACTATACAACCCAGGTTGCGGTGAAGCCGCCAACCTTCGTAATTTTCGTCAATGACAAGGAATTGATGCACTTTTCTTACGTGCGTTATTTGGAGAACCGTATTCGTGATGCCTTTGGATTCAAGGGTACGGCCCTTCGTTTTATCACTAGAGAGAGGAAGGAAGACGAAAAATGATAGTGGAGAGAATAATTTCGTTGGGGATTGGTTATGTTTGCGGCATGTTTGTATCCGGTTACTTAATCGGCAAGGCAAAGCATGTGGACTTACGCAAACAGGGCAGTGGTAATATCGGTACCACCAATACACTGCGTGTGTTAGGTGTCGGTTATGCTGTCATTACGCTGTTGTGTGATGTGTTTAAATCCATCTTGGCAGCGATTCTGGTTTGGGTGATTTTCCATGGTCGCATTGCCGACGTGAATGCTCAGAACTTACTGATGCTTTACGGCGCGGCAGGTGCGGTTCTTGGTCATGATTTTCCATGTGTGATGAAGTTTAAGGGCGGCAAGGGTGTTGCAACCACCCTTGGTTTGTTACTTGCAATCTTCCCCAAGGCATTCTGGCTGGAAGCTGTGGTATTCATTGGTTTGGTTGCCTTGTTCCGTTATGTTTCCCTGGGATCGATTCTTGCTCTTTTGACCTTCTTGGCACAGGTTATCGTATTCGGCATTGTTGGTGGATTTTATGCCAGCAATCCCTATTACTTGGAGATGACAGTGATTGTAGGATGCTTAGTGGCACTTTCTATTTTCCTGCATCGGAGCAACGTGGTTCGACTGTTGAATGGAACAGAGAATAAGATTTCCTTCCATTCGAAGAAAGCAAACGAAGGAGAATAATTATGGCAGAAGTCTCCGTCATCGGAGCAGGAAGCTGGGGCAGTGCCTTGGCTTCTGTTTTGTGTAAAAACGGACATAACACCGTGCTTTGGTCTCATCGCCAGAGTCAGGTGGATCAATTAAACGAGACTCGTGAGAATGACAAGTTACCGGGAGTGAAGCTTCCACAGGAACTTGTTTTTACCGCTTCCCTGGAAGAGGCAGTGACCAATAAGGATTTGATTGTTCTTGCAGTTCCGTCTACGGCGGCGCGAGAGACTGCACATAAGATGCAAGGGTTGCTTGCTCCACATCAACGGATTGTGACTGTGGCCAAGGGAATTGAGGAACATACCCTGATGACGCAGTGTGAAATCATCGAAGATGAATTACCGGATGCCATCGTCGGTGTGTTAAGCGGTCCATCCCATGCGGAAGAAGTGGTGGAAGGATTACCGACTTTGGTGGTTGCCGGTGCCAGGGACCGGATGTTGGCCCTTTTGACTCAGGAAGTATTTATGAATGAATCCTTCCGTGTCTATGTGAGCCCGGATGTGAAGGGGATTGAGCTGGGCGGTTCCCTGAAGAATGTCATTGCATTAGCTGCCGGTATGAGTGACGGCTTAGGATTTGGGGACAATGCCAAGGCGGCACTGATTACCCGAGGCGTGAAGGAAATCACCTCCCTTGCAGTGGCAATGGGTGGACAGTTCGAGACGGTGAATGGTTTGACCGGTATCGGTGATTTGATTGTAACCTGTTCTTCGAGACACAGTCGAAACCGGAAGGCCGGTGTGTATATTGGACAGGGAATGGAAGTTCATAAGGCCATGGAAGAAGTCCATATGGTGGTCGAGGGCGTATATTCCGCCAAGTCTGCCTTGGCTCTGGGTCAGAAGTATGGTGTGGAACTTCCGATTATTGAACAGGTGAATGCCGTCTTGTTTGATGGTGCGTCTCCACAGCTTGCAGTGGAGAATTTGATGACGCGTAATAAGAAGGCAGAGTCCGAAGTGTTGTCGTGGAATTCATAATGGAGAACGATTATAATGGAGATGAAGATACAGAAGTTAACAGATCATGCAAAAGTTCCGGAGCGTGGCTCCAATCAGGCCGCCGGTTATGACTTGTTTGCAGATATTACGGAAGCATGCGAGATTTTACCCGGGGAAACCAAGATGATTGGAACCGGCCTTGCAATGGCAGTGCCGGAAGGATATTTCGGCGGTATTTTTGCCCGCAGTGGCCTCTCTTGCAAGGAGGGCTTACGCCCGGCAAACTGTGTTGGTGTCGTGGATTCCGATTACCGTGGAGAGGTGAAGGTTGCACTGCACAATGACTCTGATTTTACGCGAGTGATTGAGCCGGCACAGAAAATCGCACAATTGGTAGTCCTTCCATTCTTGACCGTGGATTTTGCGGTGATGGATTCCTTGGACGAGACAGCGCGTGGTGAGAACGGATTTGGATCTACCGGCAAACACTAGTGTTTGAAAGGGGGTTCTTATGATGCAACAAGATGACATCAAGAGTCGTATGGTAAAGTTTTATGCTCGTGGGGACGAGCGCGTTACCATCAATGCGACCCAGGGACATTTTGCGACCAGTCAGTCCCACATCAATTACTATATTGATGTAACTCGCCTGAAGGTGCGGGTGTCTGAAGCGCAGGAAGCGGCACGGGCATTACGCCAGAGGCTTTTGCACAATGTGCAAACCGTGGATACCATTGTGTGCTTAGAGGGTACGGAAGTCTTAGGTGCCTTCCTGGCCCAGGAGTTGGAACGGGGCGATTTCCTTATGACCAACACCCATGAAACCATGTATGTGGTGGAGCCGGAGGAGAACAGCATGCATCAGCTTGTGTTCCGTGACAATGTTCGCCTTGCAATTGAAGGCAAGAACGTGTTGGTGTTGGCTTCTACCGTAACCACCGGTGAGACGGTAAAACGCAGTATGGAATGTATTGCTTACTACGGTGGTATTGTTGGTGGTGTTGCTGCGATTTTTAGTACCATGACGGAGATCGATGGCAGGGTCATTTATCCGATTTTTGACCAGGTGGATTTACCGGGGTATGCAACCTATGCGCCCAATGAGTGTCCTCTTTGTAAGCAGGGCATGCCAATTGAAGCCATTGTAAATGCCTATGGTTATTCCAAACTCTAGTTTTTCTACTGTAATTTAGATGCTAATTGAGTCCACCTTTTTGTAGATTCTCTTTTGAGGACGTGTGTAAAGCGCTCAGCGAGATGATATAGGACGGTGGGCTCTTATTATGTCATGCTTCAGGTTAAACAAAAACTAGTGTTCGAAAGATATAAAAACACTAGATATTGTGTTTTGGGGTTGAATTTTTACCGCCTGCACTATATAATGTGTTACGTAGTGAATAACTCGAATGAGGGAGTATCGATGGAACTGAATGTAAAGTTGGAGGCCTTTGAAGGTCCTCTGGATTTGTTATTGCATTTGATTGATAAGAATAAGGTGAATATCTACGACATTCCGATTGTGGACATTACGGCACAGTATTTGGACTATATCGATGAGATGAAGAAGCAGGACTTAAACATCATGAGTGAATTTCTTGTGATGGCGGCGACGCTGTTATCCATTAAGTCGAAGATGCTTCTGCCTCGGGATGAGCAGGCAGAGGAAGAGGAGGAGGATCCTCGTGCAGAATTGGTTCAACAGTTGTTGGAGTACAAGATGTACAAGTGTATCTCCTTTGAATTGCGGGATCGTCAGGTGGATGCCGATCATATTCTCTTTAAGACCCCATCTATTCCGGAGGAAGTTTTGCAATATCAGGAGCCGGTGGATGTGGAGGAATTGATGTCCGATTTGACCCTGCAGCAGTTGAATGATATCTTCCAGGCGGTATTGAAACGTCAGAAGGGGCGTGTGGATCCGATTCGTTCCAAGTTCGGTGAAATCAAGAAGGAAGAAGTCTCCATGGAGGCCAAGCTTGAATACATGAACAATTATGTGGGCAACCACAAGCGCTTTTCCTTCCGACAGGTGTTGGAGAATGCCGGTTCGAAGCTGGAAGTGATTGTAACCTTCCTGGTGGTATTAGAGATGATGAAGGCAGGCAAGATTCATATCGTGCAGGAGAACCTCTTCGACGATATTGAAATTGAATCTCTGGTTGCAGCCTAAGTCTTTTTCGTATATTCTGTTACAGGAACAACGACAATTGGTGTGTGGGAGTAGTATATGGATCGCAAAGAATTATTGACGATCATTGAAGGCATCCTTTTTGCCATGGGTGATTCCGTTGAGCCGGACAAGATTGCTGCGGCTTTGGAAATCGACACAGAGGAAGTCATCAATGCCTGCGATGAACTGATGCGAAAATTTGAAGAGGATCATCGCGGAATTCGAATTTTAAAATTAGAAGGTGCCTATCAGATGTGCACCTCCTCCGATATTTATGAGTACCTGATTAAGCTGGCCAAGCAGCCGAAGAAGTACGCATTGACCGATGTGTTACTGGAGACCCTCTCCATTATTGCGTACAAGCAGCCGGTGACCCGTGCGGAAATCGAGAAGATTCGTGGTGTGGATTGTTCTCATTCCGTAAGCAAACTGGTGGAGTACCAGTTGGTGGAAGAAATTGGCCGATTGGATGCACCGGGTAAGCCCATGTTATTCGGAACCACCGAGGAGTTTTTACGTTCCTTCGGTGTGACATCTTTGGACGAATTGCCGGCCTTGAATCCGGTTCAGGTAGAGGAATTCAAGAATGAGGCAGAAGCGGAAGCAACACATATGACCGTGGATGTTTGATAACGATTTCAGAATGACCAAAAACGACCTTCGTTTTTTGGTCATTTTTTTAGCTAAAATATGATAAATTATTAACAAAAATGGGTTTCTTTTGTTGAAAATAAAGGTGTAAAAGGGTATCATTAACATAGCGCAAAATTTAAATTTTTATATAAATGGAGGAAGAATAGCATGAGTGTTGGAACAAATAGTCCTGCCATTGGGAGAATCAATGGATTACTGGATGCCAACAGCTTTGTAGAACTTGGATCTCTTGTGACATCCAGATCTACAGACTTTAATGTGAATGCCGCTGATACTCCATCAGACGGTGTAGTCATTGGTCACGGCTTAATTGATGGTAATCTGGTTTTTGTATTTAGCCAGGACGCATCCGTATTAGGCGGATCTATTGGGGAGATGCATGCCAAGAAGATTTTAAGCGTGTATGACATGGCAATGAAGATGGGAGCTCCGGTCATCGGTCTTTTGGACTCTACCGGTGTTCGTTTACAGGAATCTGTAGACGCTTTGGAGGCAATGGGAGCCATTCTTGCGAAGGCTTGCGACGCATCCGGCGTTGTACCACAGATTATGGCAGTTTTCGGAAATTGTGGTGGCGGCTTGTCCGTATTGACCTCTCTTTCTGATTTCGTATTTATGGAGAAGAGTGCGAAGCTTTTCGTTAACTCTCCGGATACCATCGAGGGCAATAGCGTTGATAAGTGCGATACTGCTTCCGGTGAATTCCAGTTTGAGGCTGCAGGAACCGTTGATTTCGTCGGCTCCGATGCAGAGATTTTTGACCAGATTCGTAAGTTGGTGACCGTAATTCCGGGATCCAATGTGGAGGATGGTTCTTTTGATGAGTGTACCGATGATTTGAATCGTGCAGCTGAAGGCCTTGCAGACAAACGCGCTAACGTCGCTGCAATCGCTGCTGAGTTATCGGATAATCACTTCTTCTTTGAGACCAAGGCAGGTTATGGCAAGAGCATGGTAACCGGATTCATCAAGTTGAACGGCATTACCGTTGGTGTTGTTGGTAACCAGGCAAGTGAGCAGGGCAACGTATTACGTGCCGATGGATGTGATAAGGCAGCTGCTTTCGTAAAGTATTGCGATGCATTTGAAATCCCGGTATTGTCCTTAACCAATGTGAACGGATATCAGGCATGCAAGTGCTCTGAGCGCCGTTTACCGAAGGCTTTGGCTGCAATGTCTTGCGCCTTTGCTTCTGCATCTGTTGCGAAGATTAACTTGATCACAACCAATGCCGGTGGTTCTTCTTATATTTTGATGAACTCCAAGTCCATGGGTGCTGATTTGGTTTACGCATTCCCGGATGCCAATGTTGAAATTATGAATCCTTCTTTGGCTGCCCAGATTATCAATGGCGATGCCAATGAATTTGCTGCCAAGGCCAACGGCTTAAACAATGCTGCACGCCGCGGATATGTGGATCGTATTGTGAACTTCGAGGATGCACGTAAGTATCTGATTGCTGGTTTTGAGATGCTTTATACCAAGAAGACCATGGATTCTTACAAGAAACACAGCACCAAATAGAGAGGATTAATTCTATGAAGAAAAAATTATTGGTTTTGGCAGTTGCCACAATCAGTATGCTTTCTGTAAGTGCTTGTGGTTCTACTGATAGCGCGAATGTTACTTACGGAGAGTATACCGTAGAACAGTTGCAGGCAACCGCGAATGATACCGCAGAGTATCTACTTACACTGGATAGTGACGCTGCTTTGGCGAATGCCGAGCTCGCTGCTTCCCGTCGTGAGGATCCAAGCTCTGTTACCACGGATTTGTATGATCAGTGGAATGTGGTAACCAAGGAAGATGCTGAGTCTGAGATTGCTGCAGAACTGTTCAAAGAGTGGGCCGATGTATCAAAGGAAGTTGGCAACTATGAGAGTACCTATACCGGTATCTATGATAAGAAATCCAACGACAAGGGATTTCAGGTAACCAAGAGTGGTAAGACCGTTACCGGTGTACTTACCATGAAGTTTGAAGAAAGAGATGTGGTTTTAACATACGTTTACAATGCACGTAACATGGAAGTGACCGCAATCAATGTGGCTCCGGTTTATACCGACAAGGAATTGATGGCAGGCGCCGGCGTGAACGTATTGTTGGGAATGGGAACAGTATTTGCAATTCTGATTCTGATTTCTCTTTGTATCTATGCTTTCAATATTATTCCGTACTTACAGAATAAGAAGAAAGCTAAGAAGCAGGCAAAGGTTTCTGCTGCACCGGTTGCAGCTGCTGCCGAGGCTCCTGCTCGCGTAGATGTATCGGATGATGGCGAATTGATCGCAGTCATTGCAGCAGCAATTGCAGCAAGCACCGGTGCTTCTACGGATGACTTTGTTGTTCGCTCAATTAAGCGTAGATTTTAGTGATTTCTTTTAGGAGGATTTTACAGATGAAGAATTATACAATTACCGTTAACGGAAAAGCATATGATGTTACCGTAGAAGAGAAGGGTGGAAGCGTTTCTTCCGCTGCACCGGTTGCAGCAGCAGCTCCTGCTCCTGTAGCAGCACCGGCAGCTAGTGCCGGCGCAGGCAGCGTTAAGATTGAAGCCGGAGCAGCCGGTAAGGTATTTAAGTTGGTTGCTACTCCTGGCCAGAATGTTAAGCGTGGAGATACCGTAGTGATTCTTGAAGTTATGAAGATGGAAACACCGGTTGTTGCACCTCAGGATGGAACAATTGCAAGCATTGATGTTGCAGAAGGACAGCAGATTGAATCCGGTGCACTTCTTGCTACCATGAACTAGGTTTAGTGTTCCATTACATTGAGGAGGATGATTCATGACAAACATAGCAGATACACTGTTCAACCTTCTCCATCAGACCGCATTCTTCAATCTTACCGTTGGTAACTTTGTTATGATTGCAGTTGCTTGCTTTTTCTTATACCTGGCAATTCGCCATGAGTACGAGCCATTGCTTTTGGTTCCGATTGCTTTTGGTATGTTGCTGGTAAATATCTATCCGGACATTATGGCTTCTCCGGAAGAAACAAGCAATGGAGTAGGTGGACTTTTACATTATTTCTATTTAATGGATGAGTGGTCCATTCTGCCATCCCTGATTTTCTTGGGTGTTGGTGCGATGACTGACTTCGGTCCGTTGATTGCGAATCCAATCAGTTTCTTGCTTGGTGCCGCTGCGCAGTTTGGTATTTTCTCTGCGTACTTGTTGGCAATCAAGCTAGGCTTCAATGGTGAGGCGGCTGCAGCTGTTTCAATCATCGGTGGAGCCGATGGCCCGACTTCTATTTTCTTGGCGGGCAAGTTGGGGCAGAGTGCTTTGATGGGACCGATTGCGGTTGCCGCGTACTCTTATATGTCCCTGGTACCGGTTATTCAGCCTCCAATTATGAAGCTGTTAACCACCAAGAAGGAACGTGCGATTCATATGGAGAATTTACGTCCGGTTTCTAAGCTGGAGCGTATCTTATTCCCAATCGTCGTTACCGTTATTGTATGTTTATTACTTCCAACCACAGCACCACTTGTTGGTATGTTGATGCTTGGTAACTTATTCCGTGAGTCCGGCGTTGTTCG
>JAILOI010000118.1 GCA_024690885.1 Lachnospiraceae bacterium | reverse complement strand
GTTCCGATCAGATACTTCTTCTCAGCCTTCCGATATTTATTTTTTGCGGTTCGCTCAATCTTGCCCTCAGCCTCTAATTCCAGAAGCACTTCTTCCAGTTCCCCACGACGTTCCTTGGGTAAATCCAAAAGAATCGCCATCTCCTTGATTTTCATGGGAACATAGGCCTCATCACAAATCAGCGCATAAATCCGCTCTTTCTTCTCGTTACTGCTCATAATACTCCTTATCAACCCGGGTCGACTTTCATCTGCCCGGGAATAAAAAAAGCCACCGCTTCCACGGTGGCTCATCATTCAATCGTCTTAGAAACTTCCGATATTCAATACAGCAGCCAAAATAAAGAACAATACAACCATTGCAGTTGTTGCCTTAATTAAGATGCCTTCTTTGGAACGTCCCTTATTCTTCGTCCAGTAAGAATCCAAACTCTGTCCGCTCAAAGAACCAAGTCCTGCAGACTTACCCTCCTGGAAAAGAATGATGACGGTTAATGCCACACAAATAATAATAAATAAGATTGTCAAAATAGTCTTCAATACTGCCATAACAAACCTCCTAATAAGCGGGAATAAATTTCACACGCCAAAACATATTATCACGTGTTGGCAAAAAAAGCAACTGCTTAATGATTCTTGAAATACTCGTCAATACCCTTGGCAGCAGTTTTACCTGCACCCATGGCAAGGATTACGGTTGCTGCTCCGGTTACTGCATCACCACCGGCATATACTGCATTCTTGGTGGTTGCACCGGTTTCTTCCTGTGCAACGATACATCCACGACGATTAACTTCCATACCAACGGTCGTAGAAGAAATCAATGGATTTGGAGAAGTACCCAAGGACATGATGACCGTATCACAGTCCATATCATACTCACTACCCGGAATTTCAATTGGGCTACGACGTCCGGAAGCATCCGGCTCACCCAGTTCCATCTTGATGATGCGAATACCGGTTACCTGATTCTTGTCATCGGTCAAAATCTCAACCGGATTCTGTAACAAGTCAAAGATGACACCCTCTTCTTTTGCGTGATGTACTTCTTCTGCACGGGCCGGAAGTTCTTCTTCACCACGACGGTAAACGATATGAACCTCAGCACCCAAACGAAGTGCGGTACGGGCAGCATCCATTGCTACGTTACCACCACCGACAACAACAACCTTCTTACCACGGGAAATTGGAGTATCCAAATCCTTGAAGGCCTTCATCAGGTTATTACGGGTCAAGTACTCATTGGCAGAGAATACACCCAGTGCCTGCTCACCCGGGATGCCCATGAAACGAGGCAATCCGGCACCGGAGCCGATAAATACAGCTTCGAAACCTTCTTCTTCCATCAACTCATCGATGGTAATGGACTTACCAATGATGACGTTGGTCTCAATCTTAACACCAAGGTTCTTTACGTTCTCTACTTCTGCAGCAACAACCTTGTCCTTCGGCAAACGGAATTCCGGAATACCATAAACCAAAACTCCACCGGTCTTATGAAGTGCCTCAAAGATGGTGACATCATAGCCCAAACGAGCCAAATCACCGGCACAGGCAAGACCTGCAGGACCGGAACCGATGACAGCAACCTTATGGCCGTTCTTCGGTGCATCGGAGTGTGGCTTGATACCATGCTCTCTTGCCCAGTCTGCAACGAAACGCTCTAACTTACCAATCGCAACAGCATCACCCTTGATACCGCGAACGCACTGGCCTTCGCACTGGTTCTCCTGTGGGCATACACGACCGCAAACCGCCGGAAGTGCACTGGACTCAGAGATGATCTCATAAGCCTTCTCAAAGTTACGATTCTTTACTTCCTGAATGAATGCAGGAATATTAATGGATACCGGGCATCCACCAACGCAACGAGGATTCTTACAGTTTAAGCAACGCTCTGCTTCCTTTACTGCTTCCTCTTCGGTATAGCCCAAGCAAACTTCTTCAAAATTGGTTGCACGAACCTTCGGTTCCTGCTCACTAATCGGTACTCTTACAAATCCGTCCATTATTTGTCACCTCCGCAATGACCACATCCACCGTGATGGGTGTCGCCTTCTTCTAACTCCAGCTTCTTACGTCCTTCTTCGGTCTTGTACTGTGCCATACGAGCCATAGCAAGATCGAAATCAACGAGGTGACCGTCAAACTCCGGTCCATCAACGCAAGCGAATTTTACCTGATTATCTACAATCAAACGACAAGCGCCGCACATTCCGGTTCCGTCTACCATGATTGGGTTCATGGATACGATGGTAGGAATCTCCAGCTCCTTGGTCAATTTACATACGAATTTCATCATAATCATCGGTCCGATTGCAACGCAACGATCATAGTGCTTTCCTTCATCAACCAATGCCTGTAACTGGTTGGTTCCCATGCCATGGAATCCGTAAGTACCATCATCGGTTGTCACATATACTTCTTTCGCAACTGCCTTCATCTCATCGATGTAGAACAGTAAATCCTTGGTACGGCTACCCATAATAACGGTAGCATCCACACCATGCTCATGTAACCACTTAACCTGTGGATATACCGGAGCGGTACCCAAACCACCGGCGATGAATACGATATTCAGCTTCTTGGTCTCTTCCAAGTTCTCTTCCATACAAAGCTCACTTGGCTGTCCTAAAGGTCCAACGAAATCTTCGAAGCTATCGCCCTCTTCCAAAAGGGCCATACGCTCAGTGGAAGCACCAATCGTCTGTACTACGATGGTAACAGTCTCTTTCTCTCGATCATAATCACAAATGGTAAGTGGAATACGCTCACCATCTTCATCGATTTTCGCAATGATGAACTGTCCCGGTAAACAAGAATGGGACACACGAGGTGCCTTCACATCCATCAGGATAATCTTGTCCGCCAGCACTTCTTTTCTAAGAATTGGGTACATCTTTTTCCTCCATACAATACGTTTCTTTCTTTTTGACATAAAGCAATCTACCCACACACGGATTGGGTAGATTGCACATGTTCCATACTAACAAAAATTACTGCGTATGACAAATAAAATTTAAGTATAAGTGAAAATTCTTTCACCTTGATATCACTCGAGTGAGTCCCGCATACATTAACTAAAGTATACCAGCTCGTCCTGTGGCTTCTCGGCAGGTGTTACTTCGATTGGGTGCAACACCGGTCCCTTGCCACGATATTCCTTGGCAAACTCGTACTTCACTTCTGCTTTCAGCTGAATCCAGCTCTTGTGTTCCATCTTCGCCGCATCCTTGTAAACAGTCTTCATACCTAAGAACTGAACATCTTCAATACAGCAGGTCATGGCAAAACGCCCCGGAACAAACACGCCCGGTTTTAACTTGCCCTTGCCGTCCGTCGGGTTATACACCAGGCCGAGGAAGGAGACAATCTTGCCATCATACTTCTTCGGATGATCCATGCAGTCCATAAACCACAGTGCATAATCCGCATCTGTAATTTCGATTTCTTTGGCATTGATGTCAAAAGGCAATTCCTCTTCCCGATCGTCCACGGTGCCATCCGCCCGCTCATATACAATCTGCGCGCGGCGATTAACGCTTTTTACATTGGCACGAAACTTCGCCTTCGGAGTGTTATCGTCACAACGGTTAAAAATCACCACATCTGCTTTAAACATCTGCTCACTCATCATGGCACGCATATTCTGCATATACATCTCAAACGTGGTAGCATCTGCCGTACAAAGTGCCTGCACGATGGTCCAATCCTTCGGGCCATCCATCTCATACAACGGAGCAATTTGCCAGGTTCCGTTGAACTCTAGGAAGACTGCCTCCGGATGATATCGTTCATTTAGAGAAGTCAGATACTCCTCTGTAAAATCCTCCTCATTCTCGATGGTTACCAGATGACCACCCAAGGATTCAATTTTTGCTTCATCGTATTCCTCGTCGCCATCCTCGCACGAAATCACAAGGAACGTCTCCAAATCAGAGGTAAACTCGTTTTGGAACAAGGTCTCCTGTACCAACGTGGTCTTACCACTATCCATGAATCCAAAGAATACATATACTGGAATTTCCGGCATAACTCTAAAAACCTCTCTATCTTAAGCTAAACCAAATAGCTTTTCTACTTCCGCTTCCTTCACGTTGGCACCGATGACAACCAAACGTCCGGTATAATCCGGCTCACCGGTACGAAGCTCATACTCGCCATCTACCAGGTCGAAGTAAATCCAGGT
>JAILOI010000070.1 GCA_024690885.1 Lachnospiraceae bacterium | reverse complement strand
TTGGAAACACTGATTTCGGAGCGTACGGCGTTGGTTAGCATCATGTATGCCAACAATGAGATTGGCACGATGATGAATATTCGAGAACTTGCTGCTGTGGCACATCGCCATGGAGCATTGTTCCATACGGATGCCGTTCAGGCATACGGGCATCATCGGATTCAGTGTCGGGAGATGGGAATTGACTTGTTGAGTGCCAGCGGACACAAGTTTCACGGCCCCAAAGGCATAGGGTTCCTCTATGTACGGGATGGGATTGATATTGAACCTCTGATATATGGGGGATCCCAGGAACGGGGAGCGCGCGCGGGAACGGAGAATGTAATTGGAATTATGGGGATGGCGAAAGCTGCAGAGGAGTCCCATGATGCCATGGAAGAAGCTGAGCAACGTATGATGCAGTTGCGAGATATGTTAGCGCGTAAGATGATGGAACGTTTGGACGATTGTTACCTGGTGGGAGAATGGAAGAATCGAAGCGCAAACAATATTTGTTTGTGTATCAAAGGGGTCGATGCCATGCATTTGGTGGATTACCTTGGAGGCAGTGACATCTGCATTTCTACCGGGTCAGCATGCAATATGAAAAGTGTTTTTGCTTCTCATGTGTTACGAGCCATTCACATGAGTGAAGAAGACGCAAGAAGTACCATACGAATCTCGCTGTCAAAGTACTCTACGGAGGAAGAAGCAAGAAGATTCGTAGATGAATTAGAGAAAGCAGTGAAGCTTCTGAAAGAAATCTATTAAAACGAGGAATATGAAATGGACACAGCAGTATTGGAAATCAAAGAGTTATCTTATGCCTATGACAAGACGAACGTGCTAGAACAAGTCTCCTTTGAAGGGTATCCGGGGGAATTGCTTGTGCTAGCGGGCCCCAACGGAAGTGGCAAAACGACCATGATAAAGTTGTTGTTTGATTTGTTGGAGAAAAAAGAAGGAGAGATTCGTGTGTTTCAGCAGAAGCATTCGGAGCTGCCGCAAAAAAAACGGATGTATTATCTCTCCAGCGAGAACGTGTTACCGCAGTTTCTGACGGGGGACGAATACGTTCGAATGATGTGCAGACTCTATGATACCAAGGTGGACGAAGAACTTTATGCCTCGTTAATTCAGTATTACGCGATGGAACATCGTATGCAGCATTTGATCGAAAATTATTCCCACGGAATGGTTAAGAAGATTCAGCTGATTACAGCGTTTTTATTACAGGTTGACATCACAGTGGTAGATGAAACGCTCAATGGAATCGATATTGAAGCGAAGGAAGTCAGCAAGGTCTTGCTTCGAAAACTGGTGGAAAAGAATAAGCTGGTGGTGATGTGTACCCATGATTTGGAATTGGCTGAGCAAATCGGAAACCGAGCGATTTTACTTTATAAAGGAGTCATCCAGGAAACGGTTGATTTGAAGAATCATCCTCGCAGTCTGACAGATATATTTAAGGAGTTGATTGGGTTTAAGGAGACAGACTATGCGATTTAACAAGGTTGCGGAGATTACAGGGCTGATGTTCTTGTTTTTGAAAAGAAATGTGCTGAATATCGGTTTATTAAAAGTGAAGGCGTTTCGAGCATTCATGCTGGGAGTATTGGCGGTATTGGTTGGTTTTTTATCCTTTGAACTGTTTGGTTTTTTTGAGAGTACCCGTAGTACGGTAGAGCAGACATCGGTTGTATTGGATTCCTATAGTTGTTCTATTTTTATGTGGACCTTCCTTGTGTTTATTTTTGTGAAAATCTTGTTCATGAAAAAGGGGTCGTTTCTGGAATTTACAGCGCAGATGCCGGTGACGCGAAAAGAAAAAAACTTGGCAGTACTGGTGTTTGAGATTATTACTGCGCTGTCTGTGGTATTGCTACTGTCTTGTTCTATGATTATTGCATTAATTGTACGTGATGGGGCGGAGTTCTTGACGAGAATCGTGTGCAATATATTGTTTAACTGCGTTACGATTTATTTTGTTTTTGAATTGTGTTACAGCTTGCTGGGATTATTTTTTGATGTGATGGGATTGAAAGACGTGAAGAACATCATTATAATTTGCATCCTATCCATGCTGGTGGTGTGTTTTTATCTGGTGATCATACCGGATGTGTTTTTATCGATTCTGTATACCTATAAGGACCACACCGGAACCGCTAAAATTTTGATTTATACGGTGCTGGCAGAACGATATGGTCTGCTCGCATCCTGCATGCTGTTCTTAGCGATTGTAGCCCTATTGGGACTGCTGATTGTCTGCATTCCGAATAATGATGTGGATGGTGGACATCAATATGCTCGAATCGGTGGCCGGCGGTCATCGGTGCACAGTATGCTATGGGCCTATATGAAAGCGTTCATACGAAAGGCCGATACCATCAATTATTATTTTATTGCACTGTTCCTGTATGGCATGTTGTTGTTCATGAATATGGAAAATGCTTATTACACCATCCTAATTGTGACTTTGAACGCTTTATACGCCTATGTACAGACATACTCCTTGCGCTATGTTCTCATGCAAAAAAGGTATCACGTGTTTTATGATTATGGGTTGCTTGTGTTATCACAAGTACTTTATATTACGCTGCTGTCTGTGCCAATATGTGTGGTACAAGTTGTTCGGAGTGGAAGCATATTGTTTGTAAGAGATTTGTTGGTAGCAATTATTTTCTCGGTCGTATTCTTCACCATGGCAGGTATTTTATTCCCGGCGAAAAGTGAGAATCCATTTTCAGCAATGATGGGTATTCTGTTTTTATTAATCATTGGTATTATGGCAGTAGCTGTATGCTTTTTCCTAAAACTGAATGAGATGGGAACCATGGTGGTTATGTTTTTATTGTCCGTTGCAAGCATACTGGTTAGTTGTATAGGCATGACGAATCTCTACAAAAAGAGAGCGGTATATAAATTTTAGTGCGAAGAAAAAGGCTTCGGAAAGGCTGACTTTCCGAAGTTTTTCTGTTGTAGGAGAACCTTGACAAGTGTCCTGTCCCATGGTAGTCTATAAGTGTACTAGCAAGACTAATACAGTTAAAACGAGCATAGAATGCCGAGAATACGGAAAGGAGGGAGACACATGGCAATCATTGACTACCAGGATGGAAGACCAATATATGAGCAGATTGTAGATTATTACAAGCATTTAATCTTGATTGGCGCGTTGGAAGAAGATACGCAGATGCCATCCGTGCGTAATTTGGCCATGGAGTTATCGACAAATCCGAATACCGTACAGAAAGCTTTCATGGAACTGGAGCGGCAAGGCTTTATCTACACGGTGAAGGGCCGGGGGAATTTCGTTCGGAACAACCAATCGTTGAAATTGGAACGAGAGAGTGAATTAGAGAACGAGATGGTGGAGCTTCTGGAAGAAGCGAATCGTCTTGAAATGGATGTAGATGCGCTGGTAAAACGCGCACTAGAAAGGACAGGAAGATGATAGAGATAAACAATGTCAGCAAATCCTACGGGAAGCAATCCGCTGTCAAAGATTTATCCCTGCGCATGCAAGAGCATGAAGTCTTTGGTATGGTTGGAACCAACGGAGCCGGCAAGACCACCTTACTTCGCATGATGTGCGGTGTGTTGCAGGCCGATCAGGGCGAGGTAATCGTCGATGGAAAGCCGGTGTGGGATAACCCGGTGGCCAAGAAGAACTTGTTCTTTATTCCGGATGACCCCTATTACTTCCCCAATGCAACCCCGTTAGAGATGGGAGAGTATTATCGAAGCGTATATGAAGGCTTTGATATGACCCGGTTTCTGCATTTGATGACCAATTTCCAGTTGGATAAAAATCGTAAGATTTCCGGTTTTTCCAAGGGAATGAAGAAGCAGATGGCGATCATTCTTGGTATTTCCAGTTGCTGTAAGTATTTACTATGTGACGAGACCTTCGATGGGTTGGATCCGGTGATGCGACAGGCGACCAAGAGCTTATTTGCCAAGGATATGGAGGAACGCGGATTAACTCCGATTTTAACCTCCCATAACTTGCGTGAGTTGGAAGATATCTGCGATCATGTGGGTCTGTTGCATCAGGGTGGTGCACTGCTTTCCAAGGATATCAACGATATGAAGTTGAGTATCCAGAAGGTACAGGTTGTATTTACGGATGACGCTGCCCGAGAGAAATTTGAGCAGCAGTGTGAGGTATTGATACATAAGCAGCAGGGCAAGCTGCATACTTATACCGTGCGCAAGAGTCGTGCGGAGCTTGAGATGATTATGGGTAACGTCTCCTCCATATTCTGTGAGATGTTGCCATTGACCTTAGAGGAAATCTTCATTAGTGAAACGGAGGTGGTAGGATATGACATCCGCAAGATCATCCTTGCCTAATGAGAAAAAGAGAGCCTGGGATCCACAGGTGCAGATGACCAAGCATCGTTTGTGGGTTGTTGCATTTACCGCCTTGTGTGCGTTTCTATATTACGTGGTTGGAAGCATGTTGTATCTCTCCCGCCAGAAACAGGTCATCGAGACTGCAATGACAGATACCATGTATCAGACCTATTTTCATGGAACCATCCAGGACTATGTACGGCACTTTTATGGGTTCTGTAATATGTCCTTCCTTTTGGTGGTTATTGTTGCAGTGATTATTGGATTGGAAGGCTTTTCCTATCTCCATAAGATGCAGACCATGGACTTCTATGAATGTCAGCCAATTAAGCGGAGCAGCCGATTCGCTAGAATGTATCTCAATGGCCTGTGCATCTTCCTGAAAGTATGGGGCCTTGCAACACTGTTGGGTGTTGGAATCGGAGCAATTTTCGGAGGCATGAATGGTGCAGTTGCACTGGAGATGCTTTTGGAATTTGTGCGCTTATGCATTCTCTTTTTTGGCGTCTATAACATTGCAATTTTTGCGGCAGCCATCAGTAAGAATGTGTTGGTATCTGTTTTGATGACCGGCATCTTGTTGGCGTCGGAGGCGGTGTATCGAGTGCTTGTAACCTTGCTGGAAACCGCTTACTTTACCACTTACTACGACCAGAGTCTACTCAGCAGTAACGCTCAGGCAAAAAGCTGGATTACTTCACCGATTGCAAACTATCTGAATGGACGAACGGTATTGGCCGACCTACAGCGTTCCGGCGTGGTGGATATGTCCATGATTGGGAATTGCCTGAAGTCCGTTTGGCACATGGAAGTATTGAGTGTCATCATCGGTGTGGTATTCTTTATCATCGCCTATTTCGCTTTTGCTCGCCGCAAAAGTGAGGCAGTCGGTCAGGGTTTGGTGTATCGCTGGATGGAAGGTGTGACCAAAATTATCATCTCCATTCCCCTTGGTGCAGCCACCGGTATGATTATGGATACCTTCTTCGATGAATTATTTCAGCGTCCGTCCTGGATTACCATAGCACTGATTATCCTTGTGATTGTAATCTTCTGTGTGATTGCGGAGATTATCTGTCGCGGTAATATTAAGGCGTTTACGGAAAAGGCCTGGCAGATTCCGATTGCATTGGCACTCTCTTTTGCCTTTTTCTTCATCTTCCGTGCTGACGTGTTAGGGTACGACCGGTATGTTCCGAAGGAAAACCAGATTCAGGACGTGGTATTTTTTGATAACAATAATTATACCGCCTTCTATGAAGGAGAACCTCCGGCGGATAACATCGATTTATGGGACCGTAGTGCATTATATACCGAACGGGATGATTACCTGGAGCACTGCATGCATTTAACCGATGTGGATGCGGCCATTCAGTTGGCCCATCTGGGTATGGAAAAACAGCGTGAGAATGTGCGACAGGAGAATAACATCTTAGGTTATCCGGCAGTGATGATGTTCCATATGAAGGATGGTAGTGTGGTTGCGAGATATCTACTGCTTCCGTTGGATGTAGATGAAGAATTGATGAATCGTCTGGTTGGCACCGAGGAGTATCACAATGCAGTATATCAGATGGATTTCTTGCAGACGGTTTGTCAAAATGAACCGAAACTTATGACGGTACAGTATACCTATGGATATGGTAGTTCCGAATTGCCCAAGGATCCGGAAATTACCGGCGGCTTGATTGACGCATATATCAAGGATTTGCGAGGATTGAATTTCTCGAAGTTGAAGAATAAGCGTGCCATCGGTACCGTATATTTTATCGGAGAAGAATCCCTAAACTATGTGGGAGTTGAGTATCCGGTATATGAGGATTTCTTAAATACCATCACCTACCTGGAAGAACAGGGTGTATATCATAGTCCGGAAATTCCGGTAGAGACCGTGGTTCAGATGAATATCTATGGCTGTCTCGAAGATGGTAAGAAAGAATACAATGCAGACTGCTATTATGAGGATCCGGAACTCATGGCACAGGTGCTTCCGAATCTGAAATTAGATATTTCCCATGATTGGGATTACTATCCGAACGAAATATATGTGACCATATCCTTAAATGGAGCGGCTGAGGATGGAGTTTATTATGAAGGTACCAGCACCAGCTATAACATTGATGCGGACAAACTTCCGGCACAAGTCGTGGAAGACTTCAAGAATGCTCCACAGTACTAATTGGCAGCGGATGCACGCATGCATTTTATTTCATAAAATCTAATTGAAAAAACCCTTTTTTGCATATATGATTATCTAGATGTAATGATGACATAACATTGAGAAATCAAGTGCAAAAGAGGGCTTTTTCTTTTTGCAAAAGGCATTTGACATAAGGGAGAATCGGCATGGAACAAACCAACATCATTGAGTTTAAACATATCCATAAGTCCTACGACAACAGCGTCTTTGGTATTGAGGATTTCAATTTGGAAATTCCCAAGGGCGCTTTTGTTACGTTACTTGGACCATCCGGATGCGGCAAAACCACCTTGCTTCGCATGATTGGTGGATTTGAAATTCCCACCGGCGGTGAGATTTTATTGCATGGCAAGAACATCGGGGAACTGCCACCGAATAAGCGCCCCATCAATACGGTGTTCCAGAAGTATGCCCTTTTTCCCTATATGAATATCTATGACAACATTGCCTTTGGCCTTCGTTTGAAGAAGCTTCCGAAGGAGGAAATCGAAGCCAAGGTCAAGCGGGTCTTAAAGCTGGTGGATTTAGAAGGCTTTGAGAAACGTAAGGTATCTACCTTGTCCGGTGGACAGCAGCAGCGTATTGCCATTGCCCGTGCCATTGTAAATGAGCCGGAGATTTTGCTGTTGGATGAACCGCTGGGGGCGTTGGATTATAAGATGCGGCGCGAGATGCAGCTGGAGCTGAAGCGGATGCATGAGGAGCTGGGGATTACCTTCATCTATGTCACCCATGATCAGGAAGAAGCATTGACCATGTCGGATTTGATTGTGGTTATGGACGATGGACTGATTATGCAGGTGGGCTCTCCGGAGGATATCTACAAGCGTCCAAAGAATGCCTACGTTGCCGATTTTATCGGAGAGAGCAATATCTTCACCGGTTTTATGACCGGAGAGCACGAGGTGACCTTCTGCGACACCAGGTTTTCCTGTGAGGAATCCCTGGAAGTGGGAACCAAAATCGATGCAGTGGTACGTCCGGAGAATGTACGTCTCGGGGCAGCAGGTACCGGAAATTTCGACGGTGAGATTTTAACCTCCGTCTTCAAGGGCACCTTCTATGAGAACCAGGTGCAGTATGGCAAGTTTGAGATTGAAGCCAGAAGTGACCGCATGTACCAAAGCGGTGATGTGGTGGGCGTAACCATCGCTTCCGATGTGATTCATCTCATGGCCTACGATATGTCCAAGAATCATTATCAGGGTGTAATGAATAGCGAATATCAGGTGGTCTTCGAGGATGCCACCTTTACCCCGGATGTCACCAAGCTGTTTCCGGGCAGTGTATTAAGCGAAGGGGTGCTACTTGGTCGCGACAAGAAGAAGGTTGCGGTGGATGGCGTGAAGGTATCCATTGCCTTTGATTCTTCCGATGCTGACCTTTCGGATGAACCAAACACCGGTATTGTGAATGGCTACATTGCCTCTATTATTTACAAGGGCGATCACTACAGCTATACCGTGCGTAGCGAGAATGACTGGGATTATTACGTGAACGATGATGACTTGTGGAACGTAGGTGATTACGTCAGTGTCATTGTTCCGGCAGACAAGATTATGTATCAGGTGATTCGATAGGAGGAGACCATGGCATTTACCAGAAAACAATTGGGAATTCCATATGCCCTGTTTCTTCTGCTGTTTGTGGTGTTGCCCCTGTTGGTGGTGTTCTACTATGCATTTACCAATGGAAGTGGTCAGTTTACCACAGAAAACTTCGTGCAGTTTTTTACGAATCAGAAGGCAATTGGAACCTTAGTATATAGTGCGGTCATCGCGTTGATTACCACCGCACTTTGTTTATTGATTGCGTATCCTTGTGCTTATTTTTTGGCCAAGGGACGGATTCCACACGGGGCAGCATGGCTGTTGATTTTGGTGCTCCCTATGTGGATTAATTTCACGTTGCGATTGACGGCAATGAAGGAAATCTTAAGCTTTTTGGAAGGAAACTTGGCATTCCATCCCTTCCTAAATACCATCATTGGTATGACCTATGATTTCCTGCCCTTTATGATTTTGCCGCTTTATAACACCATGGAGAAGATGGACCATCAGCTGATTGATGCGGCCAGAGATTTGGGCGCTTCCGATGCGGTGGTGATTTGGAGGGTAATGATTCCCCTCTCCATGCCGGGCATCGTCAGCGGTGTCACCATGGTATTTTTGCCGGCGATGACGAATTACGTGGTGTTAGATATGATGTACAACAGCACCTATATTATGGGAAGCTTGATTGGAAGCTACTTCTCGGCCTACAACTGGCATGACGGCTCCATGATTTCCACGGTACTGCTCTTACTTATCGGATTGATGAGCTGGATCAGCAAGAAGGCCGGCGCAGACAGCGAGGAAGGAGGAGCCATTCTATGAGAAAAAGATTAACCGCAACCGTATGGTTGATGGCGGTGTTGCTCTTTTTATACGCACCGATTTTGGTGTTGGCCTTCTATAGTTTTACGGAAGCAACCATGATTGGACAGGTGCGTGGTTTCTCACTGCACAACTATGTGACTTTGTTTACGCATGAGGAATTGGTGGGAATTATTACCGGCACCTTTGGACTGGCACTGGTGGTATCCGTTCTTTCCACAATCCTTGGAACCTTAGGTGCTTTGGGTGCCTTCTACAGTCGGAAGCGCATTCGCATCGCTTATGATTTGGCCAACCAGATTCCGGTGGTGAATGCAGATGTGGTGACCGGTTTTTCGGTGTGTATTTTGTTGATTGTCTTTTTTGGAATGGACAAGAATACCTATCTGCCACTGATCATCGGACAGACGGCGCTGTGTGCACCTTTTGTGTATCTCTCGGTTTTGCCGCGGCTGAAGCAGATGGATCCGCGCCTGTATGAGGCAGCTCTGGATTTGGGATGTACCCCGCGCCAGGCCCTGCAGAAGGTGGTATTCCGCGAGATTTTACCGGGTATGATTACCGGTTTTATGACAGCGATTATGTTGTCACTGGATGATTATTTTATTGCGACTTATACCAAGCCGGCAGTGTTTGATACTATTAGTACTTATGTTGTAAATGCAACAAAAGGATCTCAGACGGAAATCAAAACGGCGCTTTGGGCATTGTCCACAGTAATTTTTGTGGCGATTACCCTGGTGGTAGTTATCAGTAATGTGGTCACCGCAGATCGTAGCGGAGAGGAGGGTGCACGATGAACGGAAGAAGTGTTGCAATCCTTTTATGCCTGAGTATGGCAGCCGCGCTTATGGGCTGTGGCAAGAATACGCCGAAGGCAGCCGATGATACCATTGTGTTACGTGTGGCCAACTGTGAGGAATACATCGACGAGGGCGACTGGGATGCGGAGGAAACCATCGTTTTGGCAGATGGGACCGAAATCTTGGGTGAGAATTCTCTGGTGGAGGATTTTGAAACCTGGTACGAAGAAACCTATGGACAAAAGGTGCGGGTGGAGTACTCCACCTATGGAACCAACGAGGAACTCTACAACCAGATGAGCCTCGGGGATGAGTTCGATCTGGTATGCCCATCCGAATATATGATTATGAAGCTGATGCAGGAGGATCGTCTACTGCCCCTATCGAAGGACTTTTATGACGAGGGCATCGAAGAAAACTATTATGCTCGATATGCATCCAAATACATTCGCGGGGTCTTCGATGACTTACAGATGAATCAGCACAAGATGAGCGATTACGCCGGCTGTTATATGTGGGGAACCTTGGGCATCGTGTATAATCCGGAAGCGATTCGCGCAGAAGAGGTGTCACATTATGATATTCTGATGAATCCCAAGTATCGGAAGCAGGTTACCATGAAGGACAGCATCCGGGATTCCTACTTCGCGGGACTTGCCATTCGAAATGCCGATAAATTTCTAAGCCCTGAGTTTTTGGCTAGGGATGACTATCGGGAGCAGCTATCCAAGCAGATGAATGATACCTCAGAAGCGACGGTGGATGAGGTGGAAGAAATTCTATCAAACATGCGTGAGAATGTATACTCCCTGGAAACCGACAGCGGCAAGGCGGACATGGTCACCGGCAAGGTACTTGCCAACCTGCAGTGGTCCGGCGATGCGGTCTATACCATGGACCAGGCGGAAGAGGACGGCGTGACCCTCTGCTATTCTGTTCCGACGGAGTGTACCAACCTCTGGTTTGACGGATGGGTGATGATGAAGGACTCCATCGGTGAGAATACCGCAAAGCAACATGCGGCGGAAGCTTTCATGAACTTCTTATCCCGCCCGGACAATGCTATCCGCAACATGTATTACATCGGTTATACCTCTCCGATTGCCGGAGATGCGGACAACGATTTGGTATACCAATACTTAGATTACAACTATGGTGCCGAGGATGCGGATACGGCCGTAGAATACGACTTGGGCTACTTCTTTGGTGAGGATGTACCCCACACCATCTTAGCAGACCCCGAGCAGATGAACCGGCAACTTTTCACCCAGTATCCCACTGCGGACGTTTTAGCGCGCTCCGTCGTGATGCGATGCTTTGAGGGAGATGCCAACGAGCGCATCGCCCAGATGTGGACCAACATTCGCTGTTTTGATTTAACCAAGATGTTCTAAGGAAGACTCCCCCGTTTGTGGGGAGTCTTTTTCTCACTTTTCGGTTTTTGATGCATAAAAGTATATCTTCCCGTTTTCCCTTCATGCTATAATATTCCTTACAGAGGAGAGATACTATGGCACTACCATCGGGGAAGAAAGTGAATGCTGAACTGCATACGTCGCTTCTTACCACCAGTAAGGAGTTAAACTGCGCCAGCTGGAAGCAGGTTTATTCTGCATGTTTTGGTCGTATCGTCGGTTCCCAGGCCACCTATCGCAAGGTTATCTGCGGCGGCAAGCCCATTACCCCTTCCTACGCGGATGGCAAAGTGTTCTTCGATGACAAACATTTCCCTGCACAGATCTTAGGCGTTGTCTCCAACAAGGTTTGGACCTGGGGCTTCGCCCATCCCATTGAGGCGCCGGACGCCTGTTTTCAACTCGCCACCGAAATCCAGGATTTTGGTCGCAAATTCAATCTTCAACCGCTAAAAGAATCCGTGCAACCGTTGGGCAAAGGCTTTCTTGCAGAACACTTAGCAGTGACCGGTGTTGGTATCTCCAAGAATTTCTATTGTTACTGCAAAATCGAAGAGAAGGACTACGATCTCTATGTTGCCTTCTCCAAGCTTCCGTCTGCGGTCTTCAACCCGGTAAAAGCAGATACCTTCTTCAAGCTTGCAGCCCGCAGCTTTCCCATGTTCAATGTGGAACACCGCACCTTCGTAGAAAGCCTCCTACTCTGGAACGGCGTCTCCTACGAGTGGAAACTCAAAAAACTCCTCGCCCACTTCGACGAGGACATCGAACTCTCCTTCGAAGACGACGATGGCATTCCCCGCGTCTTCGCCATGAAAATCATCTAATCACTGCAGTCCATTGGGCTGCAGTTTTTTGTTGCTTTTCCACCTGCCGCCGGCAACCCCTGTTGCCCCCCCCGCGGCCGCCTCTGCCCATCCTGCGCCCCCGCGAATATGTGGACAGGCAATCCATGTTCTTGCACCCCAAGGGCCCATACGTCACAGGTGTCCGTTACCCGCTTTTACAATTCGAATAGACTGTTTGTCGCCCCGCGGACTTTATATGTCTTATCATGCCATCGCATATAGCTGTGGTTTGTGCGAGTTCCACTCGCCAAGAAAAATTAAAACGTAGGTTTTGCGGATGCGGGGTCGCAAAATAATCGAATCCGTTCTTGGATTTTGCTTTCCGCGCCATCCATGGCGCGTCACCCCCGCATCCATTACAAAACCTGCGTTGATTTTTCTAAGGCTTGCTCCAAGGCACAAAAAACCACAGATACATGGATGGCATTTAATGATAGATTGGCTTGTCCGCGGGAGACAAACCGGATAGGTAGAATTGTAAAACGTGTAACGCACACCTGTCTTATATCGTATGGGCCCAGGGGTGCTTAGAACATCATTGCATGGACACCATTCGCGGGGGCGCAGGATGGGCAGAGGCGGCCGCGCGGGGGCAATGCGGGAAGCTAAGGCGGTGGATGAAAAGCAGGCACAAAAAAAGTACCGCAGAAACTGCGGTACTTTTGGGTGTCGATTAGCGACGCTCGGTGATGTAGCGGAGGAACGCCTGGGCCTTGGGAAGACTGTCGAAGTTGGCGATGTAGCTGTACTCGCCCATGTGCTCCCAGTCAAGGGGCGGAACCTCGCGATGGTCCACGATGTTGGAGGCGTATTTGCCTAGGATGCGGCGGTTGGTGTGGGCATATTGGCGGTTGCCGCGACGGAAGGCGTAGACGCTGTAGAGGGATTTGCCCTTTTTGGCTTTGCCTTCCTTGACGTTGCAAATCATGTTGGCCCAAATCTGGTAGACGTCGGTGGAATGCGCGTAGTTCATCATGTCGGTGCTAGGACCGCCGGCCGGACAAGCAGAGGCGATGGTGGCAATGAAGTCACCCTTTTTGCCAAGATTCTTGCGGGCCTTGTCTAAGTGGATGAATTCAAAGTGAACGAAACGACCCTTGATACCGAAGGCTGCAACCGCCTTCTGACCAATTTCGGAAAGTTCGGCCGGAATGTCCGGATAGACGTAGTAGTACATCTCGTTCTTGCCGTTGACGGTGTCTAAAATGGACGGAAACCGGGTCGTGGATTCAAAGAGCGGTACGCCGTCCATGCCGATGATGGCATCGTAGGAATAGATGTCGCCGTCGATGTAGGATTCCATGATGAAGTTTCCGGCCGGAGCATTGGCATAGAATTTCTCCAGCTCGTCGTCATTGTTTAATTTCCAGGTGTCCACTGCACCGGCGTGTACATCCGGCGTTACCACTACCGGATAGCCGACTTCTTTCACGAATTTCTTGGCTGCGGTGATGTTGGTAACCATATGGTAGGGTGCAGTGGAAATACCATGCTTGGTAAAAATTTTCTTCATAGAAGACTTTTTCTTCAAGTCCTCAATCTCAGATTCCTGCTGGGTTCCGGTGGTGACATGGAAGTCCACACGAAGCCGTGCATCCTGCGATAACCAATATTCATTGTTGGATTCAATCCAATCAATTTTGCCGTACTTGAAGGTAAAGAAACCTACGGCACGAATCATCTGGTCATAGTCCTCGATGGCATCCACCTTGTAATACTCGGTGAGTCCGTTCTTCAATTCTTCCGGCAAACTCTCGAAGGGAGCATCGCCGATACCTAATACATTGGCACCATTGCGACGCAAACGATCGCAGAAGTTCCAGTAGTTACTTGGGAAATTTGGTGAAATGAAAATAAAGTTCATGATTGGTCCCCCTTACATTGATTTTTCACTCTATCCAGTATTCTATCAGTTTTCGCCGCAAAAAACGAACAAAAAGCAGAAATTTCTGTCGCTTTTTGTTTTGGCTCCCTTCGTCCCCGCCACCGCATGGCTTTTCCTATTTTTTGTTCCAGTTCCGCTCGCCTAGAAAAATTACAAAGCATGGGTTGCTGTTGCGGGGTCGCAAAATAATCGAATCCGTTCTTGGATTTTGCTTGTCGCGCCATCCATGGCGCGTCATCCCCGCAGCATGCGCAACCCATACTTTTATTTTTCTACGGCTCACTCCAAGTCACAAAAAATTAGGAAAAGCCATGCGGTGGCAGGGACGAAGGATGACCGACACATCTGTGGGGAGACAAACCAAATCGGCCGATTGGTTAAACGGTTAAATATACTAGTTTAGCAGATTTTTGGATTAGGGCAATGGGCGTTTGAAACAAAAAACTGCTGGGACAGGTGGGAATTACTTGGGAAGATTGAACGAATTGTGCAAAAACTTCGGACAAAACGTGGAAAAAGTATTGACATATGGAAACGTTTCCGATAAATACAGAGTATGTCGCGACATGGGTAATGTGTAGTAAG
>JAILOI010000063.1 GCA_024690885.1 Lachnospiraceae bacterium | reverse complement strand
TTCCTCCGGCTGCTGGGGCTCGGCCTCGACCACTGGTGTGGACGGCATCGGAGGCGGGGTTGGGCGACTTGGATCACCATAGCCCGGAATCGGGGTCACCGGCGGTACACTGCGATAATAGCTGGTGGTGCTGGTACCCTTGTTGTACTTTAAGTATTCATAGAGGGCCGCGCCGGTTGACTGCATATACGGACCTACATAGAAGATATAGAGAAGGCCAACCGTGAAGGCCGATAAAAAGATCCAACCGATAAAGGAGAGATCTAAAAGGAAGGCTTTCCCCTTCTCTCCCTGCATCATCTCACGGCTGATGGCAAAGGCCTGCTCCTTGCTCATCTCGGGATGTTCCGACAATAGGTATGGAATCATGCGGTATTCATACATTTTTACAATACCCGGAATGAGAAACAATAAACTCCACAGGCAGATGTATAAGTCACGATAGAATAAGACACGCACCACATTCCGATAATTCCGGTCAAATCCAAAACAGATTTCTTTGGCATCGGCCGGATGTTCCAAATTACAGAAGAAAAACCGATTGCCGCCCATCACCAGTGGATTATCGATAAAGATGGCAACTGCCAGTGTGAGTGCAATACACAACAAAGCATAGAATAAGGTTACGACAATCAACATGCCAAAGGGCAGATTATCTAACATCCGATCAAACGCGTTCTGCGGTTCTTCGTATGTCTCATAGAAATTCCGCGGTTCATCAAATCCATGACCATGCTGGCTATGATAGTTGTCATAGGGTTCCATTCCATAGGACCATGGATCATACGTATCCGAATAGTCCTGGTCAAAATCAAAATCCGAGTCCCAGGAGAATCCCTCGTTCTGATTGGAAAAGGCCGTCATCGATATCCCGCGATCGGTGTAGATGTGCTCATCCTCCCCATTCCCATTATAAAGCTCGTTGGTGCGCTCTTGTAATTCTGTTCTGCTTGCTTGCATGCCGTTGGTTACGGTAATCACCATAGTCGATGCAAGACCGGTAATCAAAAGGAACACCAATACACTTTTCCAGTAATTCCGTTTCAATGCAGCTTTGCCACGCTGCTTCACCTGTGAGATTGTCCACATACGTAAATCCTCCTGATTCTATTATCAAACCTATTATATCACTCTCCAGCAGCTCTGCCGCATTGCAATACCTCCAAATCGTAAATATCGTCAAAGGAAATCTTGGTATTTACGATCTGCAAAATGCGGGCGGTCGGATCAATTCGCGCCACCAATCCGGTGATTTTCAGATACTCCTGTCCCGCCTTGTGGTAGTAGATGACGCGAGCCATCTTTCCCCGGGCCAGTTGATGCATCTGTTCGTCCAGATAGTCCTCCTGCTCCGGCGAAAGTTTTACTTTATCGACGACGATTTTCTCCTTGGCGGCCATGGCTTCCGGAAGTCCCTTCACCGCAGCAAAGGGCAAAAACTGCTTGGCACGCTCGGAAATCGGCATTTTGTGTTTCGGTTTACTCGCCACTTCGATGACCTCCAATCTGATGATTTCGTTCTCTGGTGGTTCCCTTCTCCTCCAAATTCATTCCCTTCATTACCGCGTCCTTGCCGAATTTCTGCTTCAGCTCAATCACCGCCTCCTGGATCTTGTGATTACGTTCCAAGTCCCGTGCATCTGCAAAAAAGCTATACTGATGGAACTCCTCCGGAATCACATTGTTGCAGGAGATATTCACCCGACGGATGTCATAATTGGGATTTAGAATCTCTTCATAGAGTTTCATCAACGCCGGAATCATGATGATATCCGCGTTGGTCTCATCTCCCAGATTGACGGTACCATGGGCCGGTGGTACATCCAGGCGATTGGAATAACCGATGTGCAAGGTGATGGACTTGGTCAGAAGCTTCTTCTCCACCAAATCCAGACACAGAAGATCTGCCATCTCTTTCACTATAAGCTTCCCATCCTCATAACTGTAGTCACTCATCAACACCTGTCCGGAGGTGATACTCTTGGTCTTGGTGTGGTAGTTCTTGATATCTGCAATGGTCACCGGTTCCCGACCCCAGGCATGATCGATGAGAAGTTCTGCATCCACACCAAATAACCGATACAATAAGGCCTCGTCTGCATGGGCAATATCCCCCATGGTATAGATGCCATAGGGTGCCAAGCGCCTGGCAATACCGCTGCCAATCCGCCAGAAATCCGTCAGGGGTTTATGGTTCCATAATGTTTTGCAATAGCTCTCCTCATCCAGCTCCCCAATAAAATCCGCTGCATGTTTCGCCGTCACATCCAATGCAATCTTGGTCAGATAGAGATTTGATCCGATGCCGCAGGTTGCCCGCACATGCACCGTATCATAGATATCCGTCATAATCCGCTGTCCCAATTCTCTGGCCGTCATCTGGTAGAGCCTTAGGTATTCCGTCACATCCATGAAGGCCTCGTCCACCGAGTAAACATAGATATCCTCCTTGGAAATATACTTCAAATACACTCCATAGATTTCCGCAGAATAATCCAGATACTTCTGCATCTGCGGGGGCGCCATAATATAGTCCACTCCCTTGGGAATTTCAAACACACGGCAGCGGTTATGGATTCCCAGTGCCTTCATGGCCGGAGAAATCGCAAGACAGATGGTCTTCTCCGTACGCGTGGGATCTGCCACCACAAGACGTGTGGTCATAGGATCGAGTCCCCGCTCTGCACACTCCACCGAGGCATAGAAGGATTTCAAATCAATACATAAATAGGTTCTCTTCTTCATGGTGCTATTATACCATAAATTCGAAAGTATGTTTGCCTTTTTCTATAAAAAAAGAAGGCCATCCGAAGATGACCCTCTGTTTCCTTTTACAAATTGTTATACGCGTTGTACTCACGGCAGATTGCATTGGTATTCTCCAATAAGATGTTGATACCAACGAAAGAACCAATACCGCAGAGGAACAAACCGAATAAGCACCACATCAAAACAGAAGTACCATTCTCCTGCATGGACAAGCCATAGCGCGCTGCATTTCTCTGAAGACGGTTGCCCATCTTGTACACATAATAGTAATGGTAAATACTGCAAGTAACGATTGATAAAACTAGGTATACCCAGAAAGATGGGGTCTCATCTCCATCGCCCTGGCAGGCAATGTTAATATCACGCTCCATGGTATACATCAAATACAAGCCATAGATACCACAGGTACAAATTCCCAAAAGGATATAAAGCCAAATACTACGATCGGTTTTCAATGCGCCATTCATCTGATTGTTTCCTCCATTATTATAAGCAGGTGTTGCACCCTGCAGATTTCCTGTGCCAGTCGGCTGATTCGGGATATTGGTTTCACCGGATGGATTCGCCTTATTGGATGAGCTCATCACCGTATCCAACACTTCCTTCACCGATGCAGGAGCAGCCTTCAATTCCTCTGCAACCGCATACCCACCGGCAGCCGGATCTGCACCTTCATTCTTAGCCAACAGATAGAATCCAACGGTTGCACCGCCGGCTAAAATCAGGCACCAGATGAGTTTTCCAAGCTCCCCATCGGTCAGATACATGCTAAAGGAGTAATAGTTTACTCCACTGATAATGGTTCTTACCAGAAACAATAAAGCAAATAATACGCTACCACCTAACACCAAGGTAAAACACTTCTTGGCCTTTTCCTGCTTCCAATTTTGGAATACGGAAAACAAAGTGGCTGCTACTAACAATGCAGCCAATGCCGCTCCAATGGATAAAACGGCTGTCACGAACTCAATGATTGCCCAATGGATGCCATACCAACGGAAAAGACTTGCGATTCCTCCGAAGAATGAACGAAGTCCAACAAAGATATTTCCCAACACCTGGAATGCAAACAGTACCGCAATCACAATGGAAAACCACTGCAAATTCGACCGATTCGTCGTCGGCTGATATGCAGGCTGTGGTTGTGCCTGGGTCGCTGTCCATGGATTCTCCTGGGTTGCGTTTTCCTGCGCCACATTCTCCTCAGCTGCCCGCTCCTGGGTGGTGTTCTCCTCGGTTGTCTGTGCCTCCGAAGTCACCGCTTCGGTCTTCACTTCTTCTGCTACAACTTCTTCGGTCACCACTTCTTCCGCTGCAGTTTCCACTGCGGTTCCACAAGACGCACAAAACTTTGCGCCCTCCGGAAGTTCATTGCCACAATTATGACAAAACATATGTTACTCCTCCTCAATCTCTCTTTTACTTTCCAAGCATAGCACGAAATACACGTACAAAAAAACCATCCTGTGGTTGAAAGACAACCACATGCTGGTGTGGTAGACTGAAACGATATAGGTATACCGCTAGCGCCAACACACACATCCCAATGATGCACCCATAGTAGATATTCTTAGAAAGTCTTTTCCTCAAAAGAATAACAAATGTGGCGCATAAAGGCAACCAAAATAACGGATGATAATACACCGCTAATTTTAGATTTCCATGTAGTAAATACCACCATGCCCGGGTCATGCCACAGCCGGCACAAGAGACACCGGTGAAGAACTTAATGGGACAACCAATCCCCACCAGATGGAAGATTCCGTAAGCCAATGCAATGGCCAAAAGTGCTGATATATCTTTTCTGTGTTTATTCCATAATGCTTTCATGTTCACCATCATACCACAAAAGCCCCTACATTTCTTTTGAAACATAGGGGCTTTCCATCTTCACTTATCCAATGCCGTATACACGTTCCAATTGTTCTTGTCGCATCTCATTGCTTAAGTGTCTCTGCCTCTCCATATGGCGCTCTATGTTGGCTTCTGACATCTCCTTGTATTCTTCCCGTCTCTTTTGCGCTGCTTCCGATAACTCCTTTTGCATGGCTTTCCGTCGTGCAATTCTTGCTTCCCGGTTTTCCTTTTCCGCCTGCACTCTGGCCTGATGCTCCTCCTCGGCCTGCTGCCGCGCCGCTTCCTCGTTCTTCGCCTCTATCACGGAACGATTGGAAGAAGACTGCTTCGGTGTCTTCGATTCATTGTCTACGATGGTCTGCTCCGTTGGCAGCGCTTCCATGACATCTTCAATGGCTTCGATGGCCTGCTGGATAGCCAGATCCACATGTTGGATGGTACTGGCACTTCCGCTTTCCCGCAAAAATACACCGCTGGATTGAATCCTTCCACCCAAGGTCCCGTCCGGATTTTGCATGGAAAACTGCGTCTGTTTTTCACCTAAATAGATAGCACCCACGTCCGCTTCTTTGAGCGACATGAGGATATCTTCTCCGTTCTCTCCCTTGCACCAAATCCGAAGCTTATCAAAAATCGCGTCGTTCTCATCAATCCATCCGTTTCCGTCCGAATCATAAGCCCGTAAATCTCCGAATCCATCGCCGCTTTTGGTTCCAAACAGCTCCGATCCATCGTTGATTTTGCCATCGCCGTTTTGATCTAAGGCCAGAAAGCCACTGCCGCGACCAAGCTGATTGATTTCTTCCTCCTCGCCGTCACAATCCAAATCAAAACGGAAGGTTTGATCCGAAATCTGTGTGGTATCACTTCCCACATTGACCACCAGCGGATCCATTAATAGGTTTTGGAACAGCGGGGTTTCCACACACATATACTCCCGGTAAGAGCGACTCATGGAGATGTCCACATTGAATTCAATGCATCGTCCATCCTCTGTCATCGCCTTTCCATCCGCATGAAAGCTGGTGGCTTCGTACTCTTCGTAAGTGGCTACCTGCTGCACGTACATCGCACTGGCACCATAACTGTAGGCACCCATGACGTTCATCTGACTGGTGCCGCTTCCACCGGAGAAAATGCCCATCGCCTGCATCAGCCGTTGCCAAACAAGGCTAAGCAGATCTTGCTGCATGGGACTTGCCTGCCCCACGTCCGTCGATTGCTTCGTAGCATCCACTTCTGATACACCGACTCCATTCTCATCATAGGGATTTCCCATCAGAAATCCATTCTTGCCATCCGTTGGCACATATGTATCATACTTTGTTCCCGAAACTCGACTGGCAATGTTTTGAAAGCTAGATGCGCCCTCTACCATAGGCGATCCTTTTCTTCCCATCTGCCATGCCTGACGTGCGGCGTACATTGATACGTTACTTCCTGCAATTTTCATATGCACGACCTCCCTTATGTTTTGTCACAAAATATGACGTTTTCATAAGGAGTTTCGGTGTGTTTGCCCCCCTACACAAGGCCAGGTGCACCACTCGTTTGCAAGCAGGAACGAATCGTAAAAAAGAATGGTCCCGACAGCACAACGTCATCGAGACCATTCTATATTCAAAAATGTGTTTCCACACACATTTTCTATGACACGCTTGCTTCCTTGGATGCGTAGTAATCTTCAAACAACCGGTTGGCTGCATCTAAGGTATCCTGACTAATCTGCGGAAGATCACGACCCCAAGCGGCAGTTGCTTCCTTAAATCCCTTAGCCATAGCGGATTGCATCTTTTTCATGCTCTCCACATCATCGCCGGCCAATGCACTGGCAAAATCAAATAGGCGCTGGGAGGTCTGCTTCACGCCCCAGTATCCATCTTCGGAAATATCTTCCTGGGCTTGCTTTCTAGCCGCCTCATCTACGGTTACTTCACCGTTGGCAAACAACTTCCAGACGCTGTCATCCCCTGCTGCAATTGCATAGGACTTGCCCTGGCCGTTTAAGGACTGACGCACGATATCCATCAACTGGCTCATCCGTGTTTCCTGATCCGCCTTCAACTGCTGAACCAGGTTCGCCCGGTCTTCTTCGCTCATCTTGTTGATGGAATACGGGGTCTTGGTATCGGAAGTCTTCTCTGCGGTTTTCTCGTATACCACCCCTTCTTCTGCAACCTTCTCTTCCACGATCTCATCTGCTTTCGTCTTCGGTGTTACCGTGGTGGATGTTGCATAATTATTAGATACTGCATTTACATTCATTTCAATTGCCATAATGACATCCTCCTTGACTATTACTCAAATACGCAATTCCGTTTGCCTCTGACAAGACATAATCATCCTTATCTTATAACAGATATCGGCATCGTTTTCTAAAAACTTAACCTTTGTCCCTATATTTTACAAAAATTTATCGTATGCTGCAACAAATGCCGGATACCGATCTCTAGCCAAGAAGATTTCATCCCCATTGTCCATCACAATGGTATTCTTTGAGTATCCATGGATATGTTCCATGTTTACCAGAAAGCCACGATGGCACCGGAAAAACTTGGGTCCCACCAATATTTCCATATCCCGCATGGAGCCATAGACCTCGATGGGCTGCTTGCTGTTGGTGTGAATGTGGAGCTTTTTCCCGATATTTTCCACATAGAGAATCTGGTGTTCCTTACACATGTACTGCATCCGCTTGGTACGGATGATAATGGTTGCGTCGATTTGATATTCGAATTGCGCGTGATCTACCATAGTTGCCTCCAAATCAATAAAAAGACACCTACTTCCGGATCCATCCGAAAATAGGTGCCTTCCTTAGCTTTTATTTTCATATACTATATCGGCGAAACCGGTAAAAACTTTAGGGCATATCCCTTAGAACATACCAACCACTTCCCCAATATACATATCATGCTCGGCATCCGATTCATAGAACTGCTTGGCAATCTCCGGTGCCATGTTGGACGGTTCCATACGCTGCATAAACAGCTTCTTGCAAACCAAGGTAACCTCTGCTTCTTCAAAGGTCATACCGGACTCCAGTGCCTTCGGTGTAAGACCCGAGGCTGTCATCTTGTCCATGTCGCGGCCGGATTTCGTACCTAGGACGCCTAAGGTCTTCCGATAACTTTCCGGATAGAAGCTTACGGTAAAGAAATCATTCTCATCCATAAACTCATGGGTATAGCGAGAGGTCCGTACATATACGGTTGCCACCGGCTTATTCCATAAGGTTCCGAGTCCGCCCCAACTGATGGTCATGGTATTAAACTTCTTCTCATCCCCAGCGGTAAGCAGTGCCCACTTCTGATCGAACTGTCCAAAGATGTCTGTTGTAAAATTCATATGCTGCTCCTTTCTTTTATGACAACAAAATCCTATCTCTACTAGGATTCATTTACCAATTTTCCCGTCATATGCTCCGGGATTAATTCCAAACAATTCACGCGGGAGAAAGCACTTTCCATCTCTTTTCTCAAGTACTCCCGGTCATCCGTGAACTTCTGGCAAAGTCTGGTGCAAATCTTTCGCTTCTGCTCCTCATCCTCGACCACACGCATCCGTCCGAAGATGACCACACTGTTGATGTTCAACGCCCATTCTCCCTCCTTGCGATAGCCCTCGTCATAGACGCAGTAGCTGACCTTATCGCAAGCAGCCAGGCAATCCAACTTATATCCTTCCTTAGCACCATGGAAGTACAGATGTCCGTCTTCCTCCATATAGAAATGATTGAGCGGGATGCCATAGGGATATCCGCCGTCCCCCACCATGGACAATACCCCACGGGGCTGTTCCTTGAGGATTCGAATGCATTCCTCGTCACTGATTTGCTGTTTCAATCTTCTCATCTTACGAAATTCCATGGATTCACCTCAATAAAACATATTTGGTTTATTATAAAACATTTTATTTATAATACACTACAACAAACCTCTAAAAAGTTGTATGTTGGAAACAATTGATACCGTTTTCGATCCGATGCATCCACTTGTATTTCATAAGGAATCTGTCCCTTAGAAATTTATCGATTTTGCCTATTTTCGAATGTACAGTATTGGATTATGATTCTAACCAAATCAATCCCGGGAAATAAAAGAATAAGGAGCTTTGCAACATGACTGCAACCCAAACACAACAATATGAATTAAATAAACAACTGGCCCAGATGCTCAAGGGCGGCGTAATCATGGATGTCACCTCTGCCGAACAGGCCCAAATTGCCGAAGCAGCCGGTGCTTGCGCCGTCATGGCCTTAGAGCGGATTCCCGCTGATATACGTGCCGCAGGCGGTGTCGCCCGCATGAGTGATCCCAAATTAATCAAGGAAATCCAGCAGGCGGTCTCCATCCCGGTCATGGCGAAGTGCCGTATTGGCCACATAGGCGAAGCGGATATCTTAGAAGCCCTAGAAATTGATTACATCGATGAAAGCGAAGTTTTAACTCCGGCAGATGATGTTTATCATATTGCCAAAAATAACTATCGCGTTCCCTTTGTTTGTGGTGCCAAGAACCTCGGGGAAGCCTTACGCCGAATCAGCGAAGGTGCATCCATGATTCGCACCAAGGGTGAACCGGGCACCGGAGATGTGGTCCAGGCAGTCCATCATATGCGACAAATCAACACCGAAATTGCACATCTGCAGGCTGCCCGACCGGATGAATTATATGACATCGCCAAAGAACTGGCAGCCCCCTATGAACTGGTAAAACAGGTGCATGAAACCGGTCGACTTCCGGTGGTGAACTTTGCCGCCGGTGGTATTGCAACACCTGCCGATGCTGCGCTTATGATGAAGCTTGGTGCCGAAGGTGTCTTTGTAGGCTCCGGCATCTTTTCCTCCGGAAATCCCACGAAGCGCGCCGCTGCAATCGTACAGGCGGTCACCAACTATAAGGACGCCAAATTACTTGCCGCCCTCTCCGAAGACTTAGGGGATGCCATGGTGGGTATCAATACGGAAGAAATCCGGCTGCTGATGTCCCAGCGTGGTGCCTAAAGGAGGTACTTATGCATACATCAAATAAACCGGTGATTGGGGTGTTTGCCCTGCAAGGTGCCTTCATCGAACACATGCGGATGCTTACGGCACTTGGGGCTACCTGCTACGAAATTCGGCAATTGACCGATTTGACCGCTCGTTCCTATGACGGGTTCGTCTTACCGGGTGGAGAAAGCACAACCCAGGGGAAATTATTAAAAGCTCTTGGATTATTTGCTCCACTACAGGAGCGCATCCGCATGGGAACCCCTATCCTAGCCACCTGTGCCGGAGCCATCCTGCTATCCAATCATATCGATAATGATTCGGCCACCCATCTTAAGACACTTCCGGCCACCATTCACCGAAATGCATATGGACGGCAATTGGGAAGTTTTGCAACGTTGGCTCCTTGCGGTAACATTACAGATTTTCCCATGGTCTTTATTCGTGCCCCTTATTTTACCGAAGTGGAGGATGCTGATGTCACGGTCCTTGCCCGCGTAGCAGGAGCCATCGTTGGGGTTCGCTACCACAATCAGTTGGCCCTATCCTTCCATCCGGAACTATCCGGGGATACACGGATTCACCAATACTTTCTGAATATGATGCAATCGACCGAATCGTAACAGCTACATAGCAATCAAAAAAGGCCTTCTTATCCTTGCAGATAAAAAGGCCTTGTCTTATTGTATTGAAATAACCCGATGTCCATTGGATTCACACGAAACATGATCGCCCGCTTTATTTGTTGCATAATAGATGTTGGTATTGTCCCAAGAGCTACTGTTATAGAGTTTCTCTCTTGCGATATGCTTCGGCATATATTCATCCGCGATCTGGTCTTCCCTCGGCGTCATGTTATGCAGATAGATATAGACAATCGTTTCTTGTTCTTCATCCAACAGGGCGTATTCATACATTCCCTTGCAATTATATACAGCAATATAAGCAGGTAATGAGAAGTCGCTCTCACGATACGCAATCTCATTCGTGATTGGCTCACCATCCACTTGTATTTCACAAGAAATCTAAGAAAGACGTGAAACCTCCTTGTCATACGCTTCCTGGTCATATTTGATTTTTAAAAAAATAATTCCACTATCATAGGACGAAGAATCTACCTTTGAGGAATACAGATATGTGACATCATCTGTTGCTGCCACCGTTTCCGGGAATATGTATAATTTTTCATTTGCTTCATCCATCTCAAATTTGAAATGATTCTGCCAATCTCCATATTCCGCCACATCGGTTGTTTCGTACGTCTTCGTATACTTCTCATCATATGCATTCAAAAATACACATAAAAAATGAAATCCGGTAACAAGTGCAATCAACCCGACAGTGATACCGGCAGTAATCCAAAGATAGAGCTTTCCATTCCCCCTCATTTACACCTCTTATTTCTCGCTAATCTTATTCCACTCATACGGTGTGTTCTGGTATACGTAGTAATTCAGCCAATTGGAATATAACAAATTGGCTGTGGAGCGCCACTTCAGCTCCGGCTCACAGGTGACATCGTTGCCCGGATAATAATTCTTCGGCAAGTCCACGTAATCCAACCCCTTGTCCATATCTCTCCGGTATTCCTTGTCTAACGTCATACGATCATATTCCGGATGGCCCATGCAATAGATTTCACTACCGTCCTTCTTCATACATAGAAGTAGTCCTACTTCTTCCGACTCTGCTAAAATCATGATATCCTCAAGTTTTCGCACATCCTCCACATCCACGGTGGTATTTCGGCTGTGGGGTACATAGAAGTAATCGTCGAATCCACGAAGCAGCGGCACCTTCCGATGCTGTACCTTGTGGGCAAAAATTCCGAAAATCTTCTTGTCCAAGATGTGCTTCTTAACGCCGTACTTATGATACAACGCTGCCTGAGCCCCCCAGCACAGATACAAGGTGGAGGTAACGTGGGTCTTAGCCCAGTCCATGATGTTGGATACTTCTGACCAGTAATTTACTTCTTCAAACTCCATCAATTCCACCGGTGCACCGGTGAAAATCATGCCGTCAAAGCACTCCTCCTTCACATCCGAGAACGTCTGATAAAACTCATTCAAGTGGCTCTTGGACGTATGGGTGGCTTCGTAAGACTCCGTGGTCATAAAGGTAATATTGCACTGTAAAGGAGTGTTGGACAACATTCGCAGAATCTGTAGCTCCGTATCTTCTTTCAGTGGCATGAGGTTCAAGATTAAAATTTTCAGCGGACGGATATCCTGGTGCATGGCACGGTCTTCATCCATCACGAATATGTTCTCTTGCTCTAGAATGGAATACGCTGGTAAATTCCGTTGTGTTTTAATTGGCATGTCCTATACATCTCCTTTTTAGATTTTTCTTATTATACTCTATTTGGCTTGGGAAATCATCGCCATGACGTCTTCCTCAGACAAGACCGGAATGCCTAAGGCATTGGCCTTATCCAATTTGCTTCCGGCAGCTTCGCCGGCCAATAAGTAATCGGTTTTCTTAGATACGGAACCGGTGACCTTGGCACCGTTGGCCTCCAATAAGCTTTGGGCTTCCTTACGCCCCAGGGTCGGAAGTGTTCCGGTAATCACCACCGTCTTTCCGGAGAAGACACCGTCGGTGACCACTTCTAAGCTGGACGCAAAATTCAAGCCATAGCTGCGTAAGCGATCGATGACTGCCACATTCTCCTCCTCCCGCAGGTAGGTATAGATGCAACCGGCAGAAATTTCACCGATATCCGATACCTCCATCAATTCTTCCATGGACGCTTCCATCACACGGTCAATGGAGCCAAAATGCTGTAACAGGGATTTGGCTGCGGCCTTACCCACATTTAGAATTCCAAGTCCGGTAAAAAGCTTGGCTGCATCGTTGGATTTGGATGCCTCGATGACCGATAACAGCTTATCCGTATTCTTCTCTTTTCCAATCAGACCCGCATCAATCAATTCCTGACGATGCTCATGCAAGGTATAGATGTCTGCTATGTTATGAAGATATCCTTCCTTGGTTAAGGTCTCAATATAGGCACGACCAAAGCCCTTGATATCCATGGCATCACGTCCAACGAAGTTGATGATGTTCCGCTCCAACTGCGCCGGACAGGTTGCAGAAGTACAGCAAATATTGGCCGTGTTGGCTTCACGGATGGTCTTCGCACCGCACACCGGACAGGTATCCGGGATTTGAAACACCTCACCATCTGCCGGATGCTTCTCCTTGACCACAGATTTGATCTTCGGGATGATTTCTCCGGACTTGTAAACAAGTACCGTGTCTCCGATTCCTACTCCAAGCTCATCGATAAAATCCTGATTGTGCAAGGTTGCACGGGAAACTGTGGTACCACATAAACGAATGGGTTCAAACACGGCCGTCGGATTGATGCGTCCGGTACGACCAACGGATAATTCGATATCTAAAATCTTGGTTTCCTTCTCTTCCGGCGGATACTTATAGGCCACCGCCCATCGCGGTACCTTCGCTGTATTGCCCAGCGTCTCACGGTCGGCATAGCGATTGATTTTCACCACCGCTCCATCAATATCATACGCCAAATTTCCACGGTTTTCACCGATGGCACAGATGGCATCCCACACTTCTTCCTTGGTATGGCAAACCTTGTAATCGTCGATGACGGTAATCCCCTGGGATTTCATATATTCATAAGCTTCCGTATGGGTGGCAAATTGTCGTCCCCGTACCTGTTGTAAATTGAAGATAAAGAGGGAAAGTTTGCGCTCCTTCAGTACTGCAGAATCCAACTGGCGCAGAGTTCCTGCCGCACAGTTTCTTGGATTGGCAAAGGGCTTTTTGCCCAATAATTCCTGCTGTTCATTCACTGCATCGAAGTCTGCATTCTTCATGTACACTTCGCCACGAATCTCTAAATATTCCGGTGCATCGGACAACTGCTCCACCACATCATCAATCATCCTGGCATTCACCGTCACGTCTTCCCCGAACTCAATGCCATCGCCACGGGTTTCTGCCAGCGCCAATCGTCCATGCTCATAACGCAATGCCATGGAAAGTCCATCAATCTTGTACTCTACCACGAATTCCGGATCCACCAGTTTCTCCTGCATCTCTTCTACAAAGTGGTCCACATCCTCCTTGGAAAACACATCCTGTAAGGACAGCATGGGCACGTTATGACGCACCAAAACTCCGGCTTCACGCTTGGCGCTTCCACCTACATGCTGCGTTGGGGAGGATGCATCCACCACTTCCGGATACTTTGCCTCTAACCCGCGCAACTCCTGCATCATCATGTCATATTCATAATCGGTAATTTCCGGCGCATCCTGGTTATAATACAGGTTGCTGTGATATTCCAATGTGTTCCGTAACTCGTCAATACGAGCCAAATCCTCTACTTTACTAGCCATACAATTCTCCTAACGATCCTTCCACAATCGTCTGCGAAGCTCCGCTTCTTCCTCCGCAGTCAGTGTCCGGTAACTACCTTCCGCCAAATCCTGCAGATACAAATTCTCAATACGAATGCGCTGTAAATCCACTACGCGCGCACCACAGGCCTCACACATACGACGAATCTGCCGCTTCCAGCCCTGGGTCAATATAATCGTAAACTGATTTCGCTTCTGTTTCTGCACCTTACAAGGACGTGTCTTCTTCCCTTCCTCTGCAATATAAACGCCGGCTGACATCTGCTCCACAAAAGATGCCGTCACATCCCGGTCAATGGTGACCAGATACTCTTTCTCATGATAATATCTGGCCTTCAACAAACGGTTAGATAATTCACCGTCATTGGTCATCAGAATCAATCCCCTGGAATCCTTGTCCAAGCGTCCCACCGGATAAATGCGGATGGGATAATGGATGTAATCCACGATATTATCCTTCTCCATCTTCTCCGAGGTACAAACAATCCCCTTGGGCTTATTGACCATCAATATAACCTTCTGATCCACCGGTACCACGTCCTGACCGCAGTAGGTCACCCGTGCCGTCGGCTGTATGCGCTGTCCCATGGATGCCACAACGCCGTCTACCAAAACAGCTCCTGCAGCAATCTGCCGATCTGCCTCTCGACGGGAACATACACCGGCATCCGATAGGTACTTATTCAAACGTATTTCTTCCATAGGATGACTCCCTCACGTGATAAAAAAGCGGAGACCCGTTAGAGTCTCCGCTCAAAGAACATCGATTATTATTTCAGATACTCTGACTTGATATATCCTTCTTTGCCCTTGTAGGTAACCTTGGTCCAGCCTTCTGCGTATGGCATAACAACCGTTACCTGCTCACCTGCATAAGCAACCGCTACCTTAGAAGCAGACTCACTCATGGAGGAACGAACATTCACAGTGCTTGAAAGGGTTACCACATCCCCCTTCTGATAGTTGGATGAGGTGTCAGACTCTGTGGTCTCCTCTTCCGTCTCAGCTGCTGCATCCTCGGAATAATCCTTGATATATTCCACACTGACGTATCCAACGCCTCCGTTGTACTCTACTTCAGCCCAAGTACCATATTCGGTAAACTTCTTCAGTACCGTACCTTCCTCGACCTTGCCAAGAACATTGGCACCATCTTCGTGGTTCTCGCGTACATTGATACGAGCGGTGGTAATCACCTGTGTTGCATTGGCTTCCTTCTCAGCCTGTTCTGCTGCGGCTGCTTCTTCTGCTGCGGCCTGCTCTGCTGCGGCGGCCTCTGCAGCTTTCGCTTCTTCTGCAGCCTGAGCTGCTGCCTCTACCTGGGCGTTGTATTCTGCAGCCCACTGCTGTGCTGCTGCCGGCAACGTAGTAGAAACAAAAGTGTTAAAGTCCGCATCATTCACCATCAGGTCATTGAACTCCTGCTGAACCTGGGCCTGCAAAGACAATACATCCGGCTGCTGCTCAAATTCCGCAATCAAAGCAGAGATGGTGGAATCCATCGGCTGCTCACTGTTCTCCTGGTTGTAAGCACTATACAGATTGTTGATGTAAAGCTTACCATCCTCGGACGTCTCTACATAGAAGAAATCCAATCCGGGAGCTGCACTTGCTACACCCTGGAACTGAATGCTAACCTTCACGGATACCAGATAAGAATCCTTGTTGGTTCCGCGCTTGGTATAAATATCGGTAATGTTATACTCCTCGATATGGTTTGACATAAATGAAATATAACTCTGTTCTGCTTCGGAAACCGGATAAGCAACCGACTGTAATGTGGTTAAGTCGTTGTTGGCATATGCTTCATAATAGGTGCTTACCAACTTTAACAGTTCCTCATCTTCATTCTCTACATCTACTTGCTTAAATTCCTGATATGCACCGGACATCGGATCAGCTTCATTGACATGTGTGCCAATTCCAAAAGCAAGAAGTAACAGCATTGCAATACATACAATGCCTGCGCCAAAATAACGCTTCTGCTTCATAACAAATGCTCCGACCATACCACAGAACTTCTTAAATTTCTCCATATCGAAAGAAGGCTTTGTATTCTTATTATCTTCCAAAATAAATCCTCCAATCCTTCAATATCCCAACACATATCCTTCGCAGATATCTGCGATCGATATCAAAATGTAGACGACTGGATTCGAACCAGCGATCTTCAGAGTCGGAGTCTGATGCGTTATCCAGCTACGCTACGCCTACATGTTAAACAACGAATCTATCTTACCAAACAGGTCCCCCAAAGTCAACGCGCGTCCATAGAAAAAACCACGAAAAACTAGTAAAATAAGCCTTTAATTTCTCCCGCAATGTCTTCCATGGAACGTCCATCCGTCTGCACAATATACTCTGCGGCCTTCTGATAAGCAGGCATTCTGGTATTCATCAGTTCCGTAATTCCCTCGATATTCTTCCGGCCCTTCAACAGGGGACGATTCTCATCATGTGCCACACGCTTTAAGATGGTTTGCGGTGTTGCCTGTAGAAGCACTACATGTCCGCCTTCTCGCATCAATGCCACATTCTCCGGGCGCATTGCTACGCCACCACCACAGGAGACGACACGGTTTTTCTCCTGTACCAGGGACTTCATCACATCCGTCTCTACCTGACGAAAATATGCTTCCCCCTTCTGTTCAAAAATCTGCGGAATTTCCATCCCTTCCCGCTCCACAATCATTGCATCCGTATCCATAAATCTCCGATAGGTCATCCGAGATAACACACGACCGATGGCAGACTTTCCGGATCCCATAAATCCAACCAAATAGATGTTATTCATGTCCTTATGCCTCGTAATAGCGATGCATCATCGCCAAAATTTCTTCCAAATCCTGATAATTTAACTGTCCCGGTGCACTTGCCTCCTTGCCGGAACCAAAGGTGACACAGGAGCCAAAAATCTCACCGCTGATACGGCTTAACATACCGATGCGTCCCATGGACATGGTAATCAGCGGCATATCCTTGTAGCGATAGTGAAACTCTTCCGTTACCTGCAATAAATCCAGCAAATCCTTGATTTTCTGCGGCATCACCGCAAGCTTCACCACGTCTGCATCCCCACGGGCCATCTCCTCTAATGCAGACAGCATGTGTTCTGTAGATGGGGTCTCTGCAAAATTATGATGCGATGCAATCACCAATGCACCATGCTGTTGCAATGTATGAATCAATGCCGTCGGCTCCCGGTAGGTAAAATACTCCACATCCACAAAATCCGCACAATGAGTCTTGGCAATGCCCTCCAACAGGTGGATACGCTCCGTCTCATCTAAGGTAACATTGCCACCTTCCAATGAGGTACGAACCGTGACCAACAAGATGGTCTCCTTCGTTTTATCCCGTAGGATTTCCAACAACTCCTTCAACGCGCCTTCATCCAACAGCGCTTCATAGAAGTCTGCCCGCCACTCAATCATCTTGATGCCACCGGAAACCAACGCATCCACGGATGCAATAATATCCGCCTTTTTCTGATCTACTACCGGAACACACACCATCGGTGTACCATAATCCAGCATCTGTCCCTTCACAATAACCGGCATAGTCGCCTCCCACTTTCAATCCGTATGTTACATTCCGTTTTTAGTATATGCTACCAATCCCTTCTCTTGCAAGGAATTGTTGCACAGTTTGTTTGACACTGCCGCATTTTACCTCGTATAATAAGAGACGGTAATTACTTACCATAAGGAAAGGAAAAAAGATGAATTCTATCACATCAGACACGATGATTAGCGGACATACCACACTGCTATGTCTTCTCGGTCATCCGGTCGCACACAGCATTTCGCCACGCATGCACACCTTAGCCGCACAGAAGCTGGGGCTTGATTATGCGTATCTGGCATTTGATATCACAGAAGATCAAACACAAGATGCAGTTGCTGCCCTAAAGCTTATGCGTTGTCGTGGGTTTAATCTCACCATGCCACTGAAGCGTTCCATCCTTCCCTATGTGGATCGATTGTCGGAAGCCTCTCAGTTAGCCGGCGCAGTGAATACCGTCATCAACGATGACGGGGTTTTAACCGGACATACCACCGATGGTATCGGATTTATGGATGCCTTACATGACAAGGGTTGTGAAACCCGTGGCACCCATATGACCATCCTGGGGGCCGGCGGTGTTGCTACACCGATGATTGCACAGGCCGCACTGGACGGCGTGAAGAAGATTTCCATCTTCAAGCGCAAAAATGCAACCTATGCAGATACACAGGCCTTTGCCAAACGCATCAGCGATGGCACTTCCTGTGAGGTTTCGGTTCACGATATGGCGGATACCGATGATCTGGCGCGTCAGATTGCCGATAGCCAGATTCTCGCCAATGCCACCAACGTAGGAATGGGTGACGATACCGCTTCCCTGGTTCCGATTTCCATGTTACATCAACACCTGATTGTATTTGATGCCATCTACCATCCACTGGAGACTACCTTGTTACGAGATGCCAAGGCAGTGGGCGCCACAGCCATCAACGGCGAAGGCCAGTTGCTTTTCCAGGGTGCAGCAAGCTTCTATCTCTGGACCGGCCGGAAGATGCCAATCGATTACATCAAGGAAACTTGTTTTCCAAATTTACTTGCATAATGGAGGTTTCATCATGAGTTTTACTTATATCAATCCAATGCCATCACCGGAAGAAATCAAAGCACAGTATCCCATGAGTGATGCATTAAAACAATTAAAAGCACAGCGTGATGCTGTTGTTTCCGATATTATTAC
>JAILOI010000028.1 GCA_024690885.1 Lachnospiraceae bacterium | reverse complement strand
TTTTATGGTAGTATGTTGTACGAAAAAAACGGAGGGAAAGCGATGGCGATTTTAATTAAAAACGGAACCATATTGAACCCGGCGACTCAAACCAATGAAGTGCTGGATGTTTTGATTACGGATGACACCATTACACGTATGGCGCCGTCAATCGATGCCGATGGGGCAGAGGTGATTGACGCGACCGGTTGTTTTGTGGCTCCCGGATTTATTGATATGCATGTGCATTTTCGTGACCCGGGTCAGACTGCGAAGGAAGACATTGAAACCGGATCTCGGGCAGCGGCGCATGGTGGATATACAACCGTATGTGCAATGCCGAACACTTCTCCGGTCATTGATTGTCCGGAACTCGTGCATTATGTACACAACAAAGCCAAAGAGGTTGGCTTATGTAACGTCCTTCAGGTCGGCGCAATGACCGATGGTATGAAGGGAGAGAAACTTTCTCAATTAGAACCGATGATTGAAGCCGGTATTCCTGCTATGAGCGAGGACGGCAAATCTGTTATGAATACGAATCTTTTCCGGGAGGCCCTTCGCGTAGCGGCTGCACATCAGATCCCGGTTCTTTCTCATTGTGAGGATATCAACTTAGTAGACGGCGGCGTTATGAATGCCGGACCCAAGGCGGAAGCCCTTGGTATTCGTGGAATTTCCAATGCAGTTGAAAATATAATAGAAGCTCGTGATATTATGGTGGCAGAAGAAACCGGTGCAACATTGCATCTATGTCATTGTTCCACCAAGGAATCCGTGGATTTGATTCGTTGCGGCAAGGCCCGTGGCGTGAAGGTCAGCGGTGAGGTTTGCCCACATCATTTCACCTTATGTGATGAGGATATCCCAAGTGCCGAGGATTCCAACTACAAGATGAACCCGCCGCTTCGTACGGCAGAAGACCGGGAGGCTTTACGCAAGGGTCTTTCCGAAGGTGTCTTAGAAGTCATCTCCACCGACCATGCACCCCATACGGAAGAAGAGAAGGCCAGAGGATTTACCAAGGCTCCATTCGGTATCGTTGGGGTGGAAACTGCAGCTGCCTTAACCTACAGCGAACTAGTGTTAGGTGGTTATCTGACTCCGATGCAGATGATGGAGAAGATGAGCTACAATCCGGCCCGCATTCTCGGCATCGACAAGGGCGATATCAGCGAAGGCAAGGTTGCCGACGTAGTCATCTTCGATCCAAATCAGACTTACGAGATTCACGCAGCCGACTTCCATGGCAAGTCCAAGAACATGCCATTTGAAGGACGCAAGGTCACCGGTGCGGTTGTCGCTACCATCCTTGCCGGTCGCGTTACTTATCGGAGATAATACGCATTTCTTGCTATCCATGTATTCTCTCGCGTGATCGCTGTCTCCGCTCCGCTCCGGTCGTTGCTAAGCGAACGTCCCCCGGACGTTCAGCAACGCTATCGGTCTTGGCGTAGCCAGGCGCCGAAGGCGCCCCCAGGCCGAGATGAATCACTATTTTGTTCATGGCCCCGAGTCGGAAGGTAGCAATGGGTTTCGTAACGAGCGACAATACGGAAGATGTTCACAACTGTCCGAGATCATGTTTCCTGCTAAGCAAGGGTCTTAAGTAACGTCGGTGCTTGAAAGTGCACAGCACTTTCTTAGCATCCGCTACGTTACGACAGAAGCCGAGAGGCGCCCCTTGCGTGTAGGAGACATAGATGAGGACAGAGAATAGCAATCTCGTGAGAAACATATTGCTATCTTCCGACGAGGGAAAACAAAACAGAAAAGAAAAGTAAAGTAGTCAGGAGAAACACAATGATAAAGAAATTAAATGAACAAATAAAGAAGAAGAACGCACCAATCGTGGTGGGATTAGATCCGATGATGAACTATATCCCGAGCCAGATTACGAAGAAGGCCTTCGAGGAGTATGGCGAAACATTGGAGGGTGCAGCAGAAGCAATCTTCCAGTTTAATAAGGGAATTGTGGATGCAACCTATGATTTGATACCTGCAGTGAAACCGCAGATTGCAATGTATGAGCAGTTTGGAATACCGGGCCTTATGGCATATAAGAGAACCGTAGATTATTGCCATGATAAGGGCTTGGTGGTAATCGGCGATATCAAGCGAGGAGATATCGGATCGACATCCGGCGCATATGCAACGGGACATATCGGAACCATTCAGGTGGGAAGCAAGACCTATACACCATTTGATGAGGATATTGTGACGGTAAATCCGTATCTGGGAAGCGATGGTGTACAGCCATTTATCGATGTATGTAATGCCAATGATCGAGGAATCTTCGTATTGGTAAAGACATCCAACCCGTCCAGTGGAGAATTCCAGGATCAGAAGGTGGATGGCAAGCCGCTTTACGAAATCGTCGGCGAGCAGGTAGCGAAGTGGGGCGAGAACTCCATGGATGGAGACTACAGCAATGTTGGTGCAGTGGTTGGAGCAACCTATCCGGAGATGGGAGAGGCGCTTCGTAAGATTATGCCACATGCAGTCATCTTAGTGCCTGGCTATGGTGCCCAGGGTGGCAAGGGCAAGGATTTGGTTCACTTTTTCAACAAGGATGGATTAGGAGCCATCGTTAATTCTTCCCGCGGCATTATTGCTGCCTATAAGAAAGAGGAATATGCATCCTTCGGTGAGGCAAACTATGCGGATGCCAGCCGTAAGGCCGTAGAGGACATGATTGCAGATATTGCAAGCGCGTTAGCATAAGTTAGAAGTCGTATCGAGGTATTGTATGAAAGAAAAAGAAATGGGATTGGTGGTTGCAACCAATCGCCTGACGGAAGATATTTATGCCATGGAGGTTCGCTGTAAGGCAGCCATGACGGCACTTCCGGGACAGTTTTGTAACTTGTATATGGAGGATGGGGCGCATCTGTTACCGCGCCCAATCAGTATCTGTAAAATAAACCGCACCGACTCCACACTGACCTTTGTGTATCGTGTGGTGGGTGAAGGAACGAAAAGCTTTACCAAGCTTGCACCCAATGATTCCATCGCGCTGATGGGACCTCTGGGCAATGGCTTTACGGATTTGGATTATACGAAGCCGGTGTTGGTCGGCGGTGGTGTAGGTATTCCGCCTATGCTTGGACTATGTCAGGCCCTGGATGGCAAGTGTACCGTTGTTTTGGGATATCGCAATGCAGACACCTTCCTGTTGGAGGAGTTTGAGAAGACCGGTGCATCTGTTGTAATTGCAACAGACGACGGAAGTCTGGGAACTCATGGAACCGTTGTGGATGCCATGAAGGAAGCCGGACTTTCTTACGATGTGATTTATTCCTGCGGCCCGAAGCCGATGCTCCGTGCATTGAAGGAGACAGCAGCAGGTGCCAAAGCAACCTGTTATGTGTCCATGGAAGAGCGGATGGCTTGCGGCGTGGGTGCTTGCTTGGGCTGTGTTTGTGAGACCAAGGATGTGGACGATCACTCCAAGGTACACAACACCCGTATCTGCAAGGACGGTCCGGTATTTTTGGCAGAGGAGGTAGTTCTGTAATGGCAGATATGAAAGTAACCTTATCCGGTGTGGAACTGAAAAATCCGGTAATGACCGCCTCCGGAACCTTTGGTAGCGGTGTGGAATACAGCGAATATGTGGATTTAAATCGATTGGGTGCAGTGGTCACCAAGGGTGTGGCGGATCATCCATGGACCGGGAATGCGACACCACGTGTGGCAGAAGTGGCCGGCGGTATGCTAAACGCCATTGGATTGCAGAATCCGGGCATTGATACCTTTTTGGAGCGCGACCTTCCATTCCTGGACGATTACGATACGGTCAAAATTGTGAATGTCTGCGGACATTCCACAGAGGAGTACTTGCATGTGGTTCGCCGCCTTCAGGATTCTTCTGCGGATCTGCTTGAGATTAACATCTCCTGCCCGAATGTTTCCGAGGGTGGAATTGCATTTGGTACCAATCCGAAGATGGTGGAGGAGATTACCCGCGCCATCAAGAAGGAAGCCAAGCAGCCGATCATTATGAAATTAAGTCCCAATGTTACGGACATTACAGAGATTGCCAAAGCGGCAGAAGCCGGTGGTGCGGATGTCTTATCCATGATCAACACCTTGACCGGTATGAAAATCGATGTGGAACGCCAGAGCTTTCTTCTGGCCAACAAGACCGGCGGCATGAGTGGCCCTGCAGTGCATCCAATCGCCGTACGTATGGTTTATCAGACCGCCCAGGTGGTATCCATTCCGATTATCGGTATGGGTGGTATCGCAACCTGGCAGGATGCGGTGGAGATGATGTTGGCCGGTGCATCTGCGGTTTCGGTGGGTACTGCAAACTTTTACAATCCACGTGCTACCGTAGATATCATCGAAGGCATGGAAGCATACTTAGAACGCAAGGGCATCGCTTCGGTGACGGATTTGATTGGTGCCGTGCATTAATGGATTTTTATGCTATAATAAAACAATGATTTTTTTAGGAGGATCCTATGGAACAGTATAAGGAAGAGTTTATTCACTTTATGATTGATTGTCAGGTGTTGAAGTTTGGCGACTTCGTAACCAAGAGCGGTCGCAAGACTCCGTTTTTTGTAAACACCGGCTTCTATCGTACCGGTGCCCAGTTACAGAAGCTTGGAGAGTATTATGCCAAAGCAATTAACGACAAGTTTGGTATGGACTTCGATGTATTATTCGGACCGGCCTACAAGGGAATTCCGTTGACCGTTGCTACCACCATCGCAATCAGTGAGGAATATGGCAAGGACATCAAGTATTGTTCCAATCGTAAGGAAGTCAAGGACCACGGGGACAAGGGAATCCTGCTCGGCAGCCCGATGACCGACGGCGATCGCGCCATCATCATCGAGGACGTGACCACAGCCGGAACCTCCATTCATGAAACTTACCCGATTATCAAGGCTCAGGGTGACGTAGACGTCATCGGCCTGGTGGTATCGGTTGATCGTATGGAGCGCGGCCAGGGAACCAAGAGCGCCCTGCAGGAAATCAGCGAGGAATTCGGCATGAAGACCACAGCCATTGTAACCATGGCAGATGTAGTTGAGTGTTTATACAACAAGCCTTACAAGGGTGAAATTATCATTGACGACAAGTTAAAGGAAGCAATCGATGCATATTACAAAGAGTACGGAGCACAGGATTAAGTTCATACTGAAAATCATCGTGTTTATACTCTATCTGTCGGTGCTCTCCTATGGCCTGTTTTTTGCCGAGGCCCTCGGGCGAGACGGCAGTCGTGCCATGGGATATAACTTGATCCCATTCCACGAAATTCATCGGTATCTCAAATATGCAAACCAGCTTGGGTTACAGATTGTACTGATGAATCTCTTGGGGAACATCCTCATGTTTGTTCCCTTCGGATTTTTGGTTCCGTTGTTTTGGAGGAAGGAAGAGCATCATCCTGTCATCATTCTTCTGATGGGCTGCTTGTTTAGTTGCGTCGTGGAAGTGATTCAGTTGCAGACCGGATTGGGTACGTGCGACATTGATGATGTCATTTTAAATACCGTCGGAACAGTGTTTGGTTACTTCCTGTTTCGATTGGGCAATCGTGTGTATAGGAGCATGACAAATGAATAGAAGAAAAAGGCGTAACACGTCGGAACCGAAGAAGCCTTTTTCCACAAAAGCTTACGTTGCAGCAGGTGTTGCGGCAGGCTCACTGATTGTGTGCCTGTGCACCCTGCTGTGGTCTGTTTCTGTGGCAGGTAATACTTCACCCATGGCCGGTGGCATTGGCATGCTGGCGTTTTTTGCAGCGGTGGGGAGCTTCATTTCCGGAGCCGGTGTGTTCCGCAATCAAACGTACAATAAGAAATCTCGTTATTTGGGACTGTTTGTTCCGGGAGCAGCCTTCCTGGTATGGCTTTGCATCTACGTAGCGGGACTTGTGATTGGTTAGGAGATAGTTATGAGAGATACGTTTTTCTATAAGGAATCCCAGGATTTGTTGGAGCGCCTGGACTTACTGTTGGAGCGTATTCCGCAGATTCCGGAAGAGGGTGCATTGCCACCGGCATTACAACCTTTTTTTGCGGAAGTGACCGGATACATTCGCAGCATCTACCGCTTCAATTCTTACTACCATGGTGAGAAAAAGTTCAGTGCTTCCGAAGAGGATTGGAAGGGCATCCAGGAGAAGTTGTTTTTCCATATGATGCCAGAGCATTATGCAGACAGTTACCTGAATCCGGCCAAGGCAGTGGCTGACTTGGGGCAGGAATTGGGTGGCATGTTATCTGCAGTTTATGCGGATTTGATGGCGATGAACGGCTGGTTGGCCGAGGGTCGTTTGGATTTGATTGTGATGTGGGGGGAACTCTACGTACAGATTTACGGCTGTATTGCCGGTGATTGTGCGGATCGTGGGGAGTGTACCCTCTCGGAAGAAGCCATTGCGGATGTGCAGGATGCCATCTACTGGTTCTACCATGACAATTTGGAAATCATGCAGCATGAGCGTACCGTTGCATTGATTGATGAGGACTATGACTTTTTCCGCAACATTGTGATGCACTCGGATTTGGAGGACCCATGCTACTTGTATCAGTATGGTACCTACATCAGCGACAATGAGCGGAAGCTTTCCCAGTATATGAATCAGTTGTCCCAGGAGGAGATTGACTCCATGGCGTCGACCTACACTGAGGGCTATCGCATCGGATTTGAGGTGGCCGGTAAGCCGCTTCACAAGAAGCGCACCGTGGATGTGGAATTCCCAATCGGTATGGAGCGTATGGTGCGTAAGGCGGTGGAAAACTTCGAGGCCATGGGCCTAGAGTGTACCATGTATCGCGAGGGTACACTGAGCATGACCAACCGTGGGCGCAAGCGTGGGGTGTATGCTACTGCAGTGAACAAGCAGTTTGATTACGACCACAAGGATGACAAGGGATACTACTACGACAAGCGGTTCGTTGAGCGTCGGTTGGAAGTGATGAAGGATTCCTTCGAGAAGAACAAGGACAAGGCCAAGAAGCACGGCGGTCCTGCGGTGGTTGAGGTATTTGGTGAGCCGAAGTTTGATCCAATCAACAAGCCGGAGAACTACAAGTACACCGACGACCAGAACCAGCTCAATGTCTATGATATGTCCGAGTCTTCCCAGATTCTCTACAGCTATATTCCGGGGGAGGAGCGCAGCTTTACCATCATTGCGTATCCACTTCCTTGCATCGGGGACCGGTTCGAAGAGATTTTCTCTGAGGTGGTGAAAATCAACACCTTGGATTACAAGTTATATCAGGAAATGCAGCAGAAGATCATCGACCTGTTGGATCAGGGAGAGCGGGTACACGTGAAGGGTTCCGGTGCCAACCAGACCGATATCACGGTGATGCTGCACCCACTTACGGATCCGTCCAAGGAGACCATCTTCGAAAACTGCGTGGCAGACGTGAATATTCCGGTGGGCGAGGTATTTACCTCTCCGGTTTTAGAAGGCACCAACGGCGTTCTGCATGTAAGCCAGGTGTACTTGGGTGAGTATTCTTACGAGAACCTGAAAATCACCTTTGAAGATGGCAAAATCAAGGATTATACCTGTACCAACTTCCCGACGGAAGAAGAGAACCGCAAATACATCTTTGACAACGTACTATATAAACACGACACATTACCAATTGGCGAGTTCGCCATCGGAACCAACACCACCGCCTATACCATGGCGCGTAAGTACGGCATTGCCGACAAGCTTCCGATTTTGATTGCGGAGAAGACCGGTCCGCACTTTGCTGTGGGCGATACTTGCTATTCCCAGGAGGAAGAGGTGCATACCTTCAATCCGGATGGCAAGGAAATCATTGCAAAAGAAAACTCCTGCTCCGTACTTCGTAAGGAGGATATGTCCAAGGCATACTTTAACTGCCACACGGATATCACCATTCCTTATGATGAGTTGGAGTTGATTGAAGTCTTATGCAAGGATGGAAGACGTCTTCCGATTATTCGGGACGGTCGTTTCGTGGTAGCGGGTTGTGAAGAACTGAATAAACCATTGGATGCGTAAAGCATCCAATGGTTTTGTTTACTTCTAGACCTTGGTATGCTATGATTTCACTGGTGTTTTGACACCGGGAAAGTTTATAAAATATTGTAAAGAAAAGAAGGAGTAACAATGGCACAAGTAGGTATCGTCATGGGCAGTGATTCGGATATGCCCGTTATGGCAAAGGCCGCAGAGATTCTCGACAAGCTGGGTATCAGCTATGAGATGCACATCATTTCTGCGCACAGAGAACCGGAAGAATTTTTTACCTATGCGAAGGAAGCGGAGTCCCGTGGTTATAAGGTAATCATCGCAGGAGCCGGCAAGGCTGCTCATCTACCGGGTATGTGTGCTGCAATCTTTCCAATGCCGGTCATCGGTATTCCAATGAAGACATCGGATTTAGGCGGTGTGGATTCCCTGTATTCCATCGTTCAGATGCCAAGTGGTATTCCGGTGGCAACCGTTGCAATCAATGGTGGCGCCAACGCCGGTATTTTGGCTGCGAAGATTTTGGCAACCGGAGATGAGGCACTTCTATCCAAGCTGAAGGAGTACAGTGAGGAACTGAAGAACCAGGTGATGGACAAGGACGAGAAGCTACAGCAGGAAGGCTACAAGGCTTTTTTGTAAGCGCTGTTGGAACTACAACAAACATATTGTAAAAGAAAGGTTAATCATGGGATTGGATTATAAGAATGCCGGCGTTGATATTGAAGCCGGATATGAGTCAGTGGAGTTGATGAAGAAGTTCGTAAAGGGCACCATGCGTCCGGAAGTTTTGGGCGGTTTAGGTGGATTCTCCGGAGCGTTCTCTCTTGCAAAGATTAAGGAGATGGAGGAACCGATTCTCTTATCCGGTACCGATGGTTGCGGAACCAAGGTAAAACTGGCTTTTTTAATGGACAAGCATGATACCATCGGTATCGATGCAGTCGCTATGTGCGTCAACGACGTTGCCTGTGCCGGCGGCGAGCCGCTGTTCTTCCTGGATTACATTGCCTGCGGCAAGAATTATCCGGAGAAGATTGCCACCATCGTTAGCGGTGTTGCTGAGGGCTGCAAGCAGTCTTCTTGCGCTCTGATTGGTGGAGAGACCGCAGAGCATCCGGGTCTTATGCCGGAAGAGGAATACGACTTGGCAGGTTTTGCTGTTGGTGTTGCGGACAAGAAGGACATCATCACCGGACAGGAAATCAAGGCCGGCGATGTATTAATTGGTATGGCATCTACCGGTGTGCATTCCAACGGATTCTCTCTGGTTCGTAAGGTATTTGATATGACCGCAGAGTCCTTGAATACCTATTATGATGAGTTGGGTGAGACCCTCGGTGAGGCACTGATTCGTCCGACCAGAATCTATGTGAAGGCCATGAAGTCCATCAAGGACGCCGGCGTTCGCGTACATGGATGCAGCCACATTACCGGTGGCGGATTCTATGAGAACGTACCTCGTATGTTACCGGAAGGTGCGCGTGCAGTGATTAAGAAGGATTCTTATGATATGCCGCCAATCTTCCCATTGTTACAGAAAACCGGTGAGATTGCAGAAGAGATGATGTACAACACCTTCAACTGCGGTCTTGGTATGGTAATTGCCATCGATGCTTCTGATGTGGATGCAACCATGGAAGCCATCCGTGCAGCCGGAGATACTCCATTTGTTGTTGGTGAGATTGTTGCCGGCGACAAGGGCGTAGACTTAGTATAATTTTGCGGGAAGCAAGGCGTACACCTTGCTTCCTTTTCATGTAACAAACCCATAGATAGAGGACGTATTATGTTAAATATAGTGGTTATGGTATCCGGCGGAGGTACCAATTTACAGGCGATTATCGATGCCATTGATGCAGGCGTAATTACCGATACCCGCATTGCGGCAGTCATCTCCAACAATGAAGATGCCTACGCATTAGAGCGTGCGAAGAAGGCCGGTATTCCGGCGGTTTGTGTATCCCGTAAGGAGATTCCGGATCGGGCAGCTTACAATCAGGCATTACTGGCAGCCGTGGAAGATGCCGGTGCAGACTTGATTGTTTTGGCAGGTTTTCTTGTTGTAATTCCAACAGAGATGATTCAGAAGTATCGCAATCGCATCATCAACATTCATCCATCCCTGATTCCGTCTTTTTGCGGAACCGGTTTTTATGGATTGAAGGTACACGAAGGTGCTTTGGCACGTGGCGTGAAGTTAACCGGTGCGACGGTACACTTTGTAGATGAAGGCACGGATACCGGCCCAATCATTTTACAGAAGGCAGTTGCAGTGGAAGATGGCGATACCCCGGAGATTTTACAGCGGAGAGTCATGGAAGAAGCGGAGTGGAAGCTGTTACCACAGGCCATCGATTTGATTGCCCATCATCGGGTGTCAGTGGTGGATGGTCGTACCATCATTCGTGAAGCAGAATAAATATTGTAGAAGAGGTTTAAAATGAAAGTACTTGTGATTGGAAGTGGCGGAAGAGAGCATGCCATCTGTCAGGCAGTGGCAAAGTCCGCTCGTGTAGATGAGATTGTTTGTGCACCGGGAAATGCTGGAATTGCAACCATGCAGGTTCCGGGAAAGAAGATTTCCTGTGAGAAGATTGGTGCCATGGAATTTGATAAACTGGTAAGTTTTGCCAAGAACAACGGCGTAGATTTTACCATCGTTGGTATGGATGATCCCCTGGTTGGCGGTATTGTAGATGCTTTTGAGGCAGAGGGCCTTAAGGTATTTGGACCGCGTAAGAATGCAGCAATCCTGGAAGGAAGTAAGGCTTTTTCCAAGGATTTGATGAAGAAGTACAATATTCCAACCGCTGCGTATGAGAATTTCGATGATCCGCAGAAGGCGCTTGCTTACTTAGAGACAGCCAAGATGCCAATCGTATTGAAGGCAGACGGCCTGGCTCTCGGCAAGGGTGTATTGATTTGCAACACCTTGGAAGAAGCGCGTGCCGGTGTGAAGGAAATTATGGAAGACAAGAAGTTCGGTGATGCCGGTAACCATATGGTCATTGAGGAGTTTATGACCGGTCGTGAGGTTTCTGTGTTGACCTTCGTCGATGGCAAGTCCATCCAGATTATGAGCTCTGCCCAGGACCACAAGCGTGCCGGAGATGGGGATACCGGTTTGAATACCGGCGGCATGGGAACTTTTTCCCCAAGCCCATTCTACACGCCGGAAGTGGATGCGTTCTGTAAAGAGCACATCTATCAGAAGACCGTAGATGCCATGGCTGCAGAAGGCAGAGAGTTCAAGGGCGTCATCTTCTTCGGTTTGATGTTAACACCGGAAGGACCGAAGGTATTGGAATACAATGCTCGTTTCGGTGATCCGGAAGCCCAGGTGGTACTGCCTCGCATGAAGAATGATATCATCGATGTCATGGAAGCTTGCGTGGACGGAACCCTTGATCAGCTCACCTTAGAGTTTGAGGATAACGCAGCAGTTTGCGTCGTTCTTGCATCCGAAGGATACCCGGTTTCCTACGAGAAGGGTTACAAGATTACCGGTTTCGAGAAGTTCGACAACGAGAATTTCTTCTGCTTCCATGCCGGAACCGCGTTGAATGAGAATGGAGACATCGTCACCAACGGTGGACGTGTGCTTGGTATTACGGCCAAGGGTGCGGACTTGAAAACCGCTCGAAGTGAAGCATACAAGGCAACCGAGTGGATTGATTTCGCCAACAAGTACATGCGTCACGACATTGGCAAAGCCATTGATGAGGCGTAAGAAGAGGTTTACAATAAGGATATATTATGAATTTACCATTGGACCCGGTCATGCTGTTAAGTGTGGTGAATACCAACTTGCGGGATCGCTATGACAGTTTGACGGATTTTTGCAAAAGTAACGACGTCGATGAGGAAGACATCAAGAAGCGACTTGCGGCTATCGACTACTACTATGTAGAAGAGAAGAATCAATTTACCTAATGAAAACGAAACGGAACGCTTATCAACAATTTATTCCAGCAATAATGAGATACCAGATTCCGACCAAGGCAGTGCTGCTCTTATTATTGCGTATCCCGATTTCGGGATGGCCGGCACTGTCTTTTTTCGTCCTTGTGATGATGACATTGGTGCTTCTGGATTTGCGCGGATTGCGTATTTTAACCAGGGAACTTCTGTATCCGACGAAGGTCGGCTTTCGTGGGATGCTTGCGGAAACCCTGGATATCTTTCGCCCCAAACGCAGTCGCATCAACTGGAGAAACTTTGCCCTGATTGCCCTGGTTGGAATTGTGGCGGTAATTATAGCATCCATCTTTTTTGCCAATGGCATTCATCTGCCGGCACCCATCCGTTCCTATGTGTATCAGAGAACCAGAAATCTTCTGATTTTCCTTGCAGTGGTGGAGGGGATTTTTGTCATTGTGTTTTATCACGTGATGATTCTCCAGATGAAGCCCCACATCCGCGGGGCAGTGACCTATCTGCAGCTGCTGCGGCACTTTGCACCGCTGTATCTGCGGTACTTGGTGGGCTATGGATTTGTGTTTGCAATTTCTGTTGTAATTCCAACATTGATCATCGGCCAGTGGAACCTAGCCTCCAACATCATGCGTTTTCTAAACATCATGTTTTTCGTGATCGGTGTGGGCAATGTCATTGTATCCTCCATGCTGTTGGTTCCTTTTCTCTATCTGGAGTTGAATGGAATTGTGCATCGCCTGGAAGTGGACGCAGGATATCCACCAATTATGGAATGGGACGGAGGTGCTTCCTGGAAAGCGAGACGTGGCATCCGCTGCAAGATTATTCTATCCTGTCTGTTGCTTGCCATGGCCTTCTCCGCTGTATTGTTTCGCTTTGCCCATCTGTTTCCGGAGAAGGAAGCAGCCATGGTGATTTCCCATCGTGGTGGCGGTATTATGGCCGGAGAAAATACGCGCGAAGGGATGGAAGCAGCCATTGATCTGGGAGCCGGTGGTTGTGAGATTGATATTCAGCGGACCCTGGACGGCCACTACATCGTAAACCACGATCGGACCTTCCGTCGGGTGGCGGGGGTGAATCGCACCGCCCAGGAGATGACCTTAGCCGAGGTGAAGCAGCTTCGGATTATCGGTGAAGACGGCAGGGAGTATGAGGTGCCGACTCTAGAGGAGATGCTGATGGCAGCCAAGGGACGGATTCACCTTTTTATCGAACTCAAGGGAACCTCCGCCAATCGGAAGATGGTGCGGGAAGTGGTGCGCATGATTGAGGACTACGATATGGTGGAAGAATGCTCACTGATTTCCATGAATTACAACATGGTGGAGTATGCCGAGACCACCTATCCCACCATGGATACCGGGTATGTGTGCTACTTTTCCTATGGCAATGTAGCGGCGTTGGATTGCGATTTTCTGGTGTTACAGGACAAGGGAGCAACGGCGGCGACGGTGATTCTCTCCCAGTTGGCCAACAAGAAGACCTATATTTGGACCATCAACGACAATCGTTCCATGCATTACTACCTAAATGGAATTGCGGATGGAATTATTACGGATCGACCCAAGAAAGCCATGGGAATCTATCATGAATTAAACGACTAAGCAGGTGAAAGCATCACCTGCTTTTTCTATGGGGAGAAAAGGGAAGAAATATCCTAGGAAATTGGGTATAATGACTAGGAGAAGACGTTTCTTTTATGGTATATTATTGTAAGGGAAAGCTAACAACCGAAGGAGGATTCATATGAGAAAACCACATGTAAACACCAGAAAAGTTGCGATGATCGGATGTGGCTTCGTTGGAAGCGCGTCTGTGTATGCCTTGATGCAGAGCGGACTTTTTTCCGAAATCGTATTGATAGATGCAAACACGGCAAAGGCCGAGGGTGAAGCGCTGGATATCAGCCACGGTTTACCTTTTGCTAAGCCGATGAATATCTACGCCGGCGATTACGATGATATCGCAGATGCTGCCATCATCATTATTTCTGCCGGTGCAGCACAGAAGCCGGGTGAGACCCGTCTGGATTTGGTGAAGAAGAACATCGGTATCTTCAAGACCATCATTCCGGAGATTGAGAAGCGCAACTGCCAGGGTATTTTGCTTATCGTTGCAAACCCGGTAGACGTTCTGACCTATGCGGCTTTGAAGATGAGCCATTTCCCGGCCAACCGTGTTATCGGTTCCGGTACGGTGCTGGATTCCGCACGATTCAAATATTTGCTGGGTGAGCACTTGCAGGTGGACAGCCGAAGCATCCATGCTTTCATCATCGGTGAGCATGGGGACAGCGAGATTGCAACCTGGAGTAGTGCCAATGTTTCCGGTATTCCGATTCACAAGATTTGTGAGATGCGCGGGTTCATCGACCACGATTACGAGACCAGCCGTCTGGCAGACGAAGTGAAGAACAGTGCCTATGAGATCATCGAGAAGAAGGGCGCGACCTACTACGGCATCGGTATGGCAGTGCGTCGTATCTGCGAAGCCATCATCCGTGATGAGGAGAGCGTACTTCCGGTTTCGACTTTGATGACCGGTCAGTTCGGTATCGAAGGAGTTTGCCTCTCTATGCCGGCAATCGTTGGAGCCAATGGTGTGGATACCTTGCTTCCGATTCCGTTGGATGAGAAGGAGCAGGCAGCGCTGAAGGAATCCGCTGCAACCTTACGTAAGGTCATCGATGACGCAATTGACTTCTAAACGTTTATTTTTTAACGATTTTGTGTACCTAATTTAGTCCACAAATGTCGCTGTATTGCCCTTTGCAAAAAAATGTTAGGGTGCTATGATAAATATTGTTGAAATTGTATACAATGCTGATTTAAACCTTGGCTATGCCAAGGTTTGTCAACGCTTAGATTCATAGAAAAGGAGATTTTTTGAAATGTTTGGTTTTGGCGACATGATTGAAAAGTTAAAGAAAGATCCGAAGAAGATCGTTTTTACCGAGGGCAATGATCCTCGTATTTTGGAGGCAGCTTCCCGTTTGTTGGCAGGAAACTTCTTACATCCGATTTTGCTGGGTAATCCGGCAGAGGTTGAGGCAGTTGCTGAGCGCGAGGGCTACAACATCCGCGGTGCTGAGATTATCGATCCTGCAAACTACGATCGTATGGATGACATGGTTGCTCAGTTCTGCGAGCTTCGTAAGAGCAAGGGTGTAACTCCGGAGCAGGCCAAGGAGACCTTGGCGCATGCCAACTACTTCGGTACCATGTTGGTGAAGATGGGAGTTGCAGATTCCCTTCTTGGTGGTGCGACCTACTCTACCGCAGACACCGTTCGTCCAGCATTGCAGTTGATTAAGACTAAGCCTGGTAACAGTATCGTATCTTCCTGCTTTATCCTGGTTCGTCCTTCTGCTACCGGTGAGAACGAGGTTCTTGCAATGGCGGATTGTGCAATCAATATCAAGCCAACCGCTGATGAGTTGGTTGAGATTGCCGGTGAGACTGCTGAGTGTGCGAAGATTTTCGGTATCGATCCGAAGGTAGCATTCTTAAGCTACTCTACACTTGGATCCGGTAAGGGCGAAGATGTGGACAAGATGCGTGAAGCAACAGCGAAGGCTAAGGCAAAGTATCCAAACCTTCCAATCGACGGTGAGTTGCAGTTCGATGCTTCCGTTGCTCCTCGTGTAGCACGTACCAAGTGCCCGGATTCTCCGGTTGCCGGTCATGCCAACACCTTTATCTTCCCTGACATCAATGCAGGTAATATCGGTTATAAGATTGCTCAGCGTATGGGTAACTTCGAAGCTTATGGACCAATCCTTCTTGGTTTGAATGCATCCATCAACGACTTGTCTCGTGGATGTAACGCCCTTGAGGTTTACTCCATGGCAATTATTACTGCAGCACTTGCATAATCAGCATATGGCTTTTCAACCCGGCGGTTTCCGCCGGGTTTTTTGTTTTGGACCCACGGGACTTCGGTTATAGGACCATTTTTATTTTGGCCCCCCGGGACGGGGTTATAGGACCATTTTTATTTTGGCCTCCCGGGACGGGGTTATAGGACCATTTTTTTACGTGGATTTTTGAAGAATTGATATTTTACAGGTAAAAATTTAAATCGAAAAAAGTTGGGAAAATTTTTTTACGGGTTTTTCTTGAGATTTCGAATTTTCCACGTAGGAAATAAGGAAACTACGCCGCAGAAAGACTTCAATGTGGCTTAAATAGAATTCCTTACAGGGAGCATTACGTGGGGAATTGCGGAATCTAGGAATAACCCCGTAAACCAAAATTTCAAAAAGAAGAAAACTACGTGTAGAATTTTAAAATCGATTAAAAAAACCGTAAATTAAAAAAACCAACTTTTTCAGGATAGAAAACCGCACAGGAAATGCCCACGCGCTCCATGCGAGAGAACGAAACACACGCCAGAGAATGCCCGCGCGCCCCGTGCGAGAGCATCACAGATAACAAAGCACCCCGGGAACAATCCCGGGGTGCAATAGTTTTAGAAGTTGATGACAACCGGTGCATCCGTGAAGGATGAGATGGTAGCGGTTGCGTTTTTGAAGTACAACACTTCCGTATTATCATCGTCAGCAGAGTACATGTTCTGCAAGGATGGGTAGTCATCTAACATGGACTGCTTTGCCTCTCTGCGGTCGTCGGAAACCAACTCACCGGCAACACGAATCCACTGACCATCCTTGAAAGCAGAAATCTCAACCTTCGGGTTGGCATGAATCTGCTTGGAAACATCCTTGGACTTTCCGGTCTGGATATAAAGCTTGCCTTCGAAGATGTGAGCCGTACCAAATGGGCGAACCCGAGGCTGATCACCGTCGACAGTGGCAAGGAAATAAGTGCCTGCATCTTTTAAAAACTTTTCAACGCGTTCCATAGAAACCTCCTATAAACTGAATGATAAAATTACAGTAGCACGAAATCCAATTGGATGCAATCTTTAATGAGGGTATTTTTTTATGAAGACAAGGATAAAAAAATGACCCTATAACCGAAGTCCCGGGGGTCCAAAACAAAAATGACCCTATAACCCCGTCCCGGGGGTCCAAAACGAAAGTTGACACCCAAATAGGGCGGTTTTATAATCGAAACCAAGAGAAAACCCTAGGAATATGCTAGGAGAACAGGGAAATGGAGAGAATGATGAAATACGTAGAATCAACCACAGAATTACTTGGAAATACACCACTATTGAAGGCAGACCGTTATGCCAAGCAGGCCGGAGTTACCCAGGCGAACATATTTGCAAAACTTGAGTTATTCAATCCGGCCGGTTCCGCCAAGGATCGGGTAGCTTATGCCATGATCGTTGATGCAGAAGAGCGGGGCGTGTTAAAGCCGGGTGCCACCATCATTGAGCCAACCAGCGGAAACACCGGTATCGGTATTGCTTCGGTTGCAACCGCCAGAGGCTATAAGGCAGTGCTGACTTTGCCGGATACCATGTCCGTAGAACGACGCAATTTATTGAAGGCCTACGGCGCAGAAATTGTCTTGACGGAAGGGGCCAAGGGTATGAAGGGCGCCATCGAGAAGGCAGAAGAAATCCAGAAGAACACCCCGGGTTCCATGATTCTAGGCCAGTTCGATAATCCGGCCAATGCCATGGCCCACGAGAAGACCACCGGTCCGGAAATCTGGGAGCAGCTGGACGGCAAGGTGGACATCTTTGTTGCAGGTGTCGGCACCGGCGGAACCATCACCGGCGTTGGACATTATCTGAAGAAGCAGAATCCGGATGTGAAGGTGGTAGCGGTAGAGCCGGAAACTTCACCGGTATTATCCCAGGGCGTATCCGGCCCCCACAAGATCCAGGGCATCGGTGCCAACTTCGTTCCATCGATTTTAGATCAGAAGGTGTATGACGAAATCATCACCATCAACAACGAGGACTGCTTCACCGAGGGCAAAAGATTCGCCCGCAGCGAGGGCGTCATTGTTGGTATCTCCAGCGGCGCAGCACTAAAGGCTGCCATCATCTTGGCAAACCGCCCGGAGAATGCCGGCAAAAACATCGTAGCCTTGTTACCGGATTCCGGAGACCGTTATCTCTCCACCCCATTATTTGGATAAAAGCGAGGAATGATATGAAGATTTCAACCAAAGGACGATATGCATTGCGCCTCATGTTGGATTTAGCAATCTATAACACCGGAAATCCGGTGAGCTTGCGGGATATCGCGAAGCGACAGGAAATCTCAGAGAAATATCTGGAGCAAATCATTGCCACCTTGAACAAGGCCGGCTTCGTACGCAGCGTGCGCGGCGCCCAGGGTGGCTATGTGTTGCGCCGTTCCCCTAAGGAATACACGGTAGGAGATATCCTTCGATTGACGGAAGGTTCCCTTGCACCGGTGGCCTGTGTGGGCGATGGGGCAGAAGACTGTGACCGGGAAAAAGATTGCGTTACCATGCGTGTATGGAGTATGCTGAATGAAGCAATCAATAACGTGGTGGACCATCTGACCTTGGAAGACTTGGTGGCATGGGAAGCCGAGAAAACAGACCAGTATGTAATTTAGGGGGAAGTGTATGAACCATCTTGTATTTATACCCGGAATGATCTTAGCGCTGATGGGCGTGGTGTTTGCCGTTCTTTTTACCCAGGAAGGTATCCGCTTTGGGAAACCAACCTTGAAGGCAGTATTCTTAAAAACCGCAGCCAGCACCTCGTTTCTGATGATGGCGATGCTTAGCATCTTTGGCTTGCCAATCTTAACCGTCAATCCGGAATTGGCAGCGCCGGAAGTATTGACCCCAAACCACTGCTATCTGTTCTTTGTGGAAGCCGGCATGGTACTTGGCCTCTTAGGGGATGTGTGGTTGGCGCTGAAGAATTTCTCTCGGAAAAGTAAGGAAACCTACACCCTGGCAGGCTTTATCTGCTTTGGATTTGCGCATATATTCTATCTGATTGGCCTGATAGCCTTCTATGGAGATCCAACCAAACCGTTCTTTGTGATTTGGCCGATTGCCCTGGGCATGTTCTTAGGTGCAGTGGTAGGTGTCTTCGGAGGCCGCGTGGGACTTCGCTTCGGACACTTCAAAAAGGTGGTCATTCTCTATGGTTCCATGGTTGCATCCATGGCGCTCATGGGCGGAAGTCTGGCCTTCATGTATAATTTTCAGCTGAAGACATTGAATTTTATGTTTGTCGGTGGATTTTGCTTCTTGATTTCAGATTTGATTTTAGCGGGAACCTATTTCGGCCATGGCAAATACAAAGCCCGTTATGTCATTGGAAACAATCTGTTCTACTTTGGAGCCTTGGCTTTGATTGCCACGAGCGTATATTTTCTTTAGAACTGAGTTGCGTCTGCCAGAGATCTGGAAGAGATGATGGCGGTATGCATGAGGACAATCTGACCCTTCTGCGTCCGCTTCACCTGGTAGAGCGCATTGTCGGCGGTATAGAGGAAATCCCACAACTTGTTGTTCGACGTAGGGACGCGATTGCGGATACCCTGAGAGACGGACACAATGTGGTTGGTGGAGTGCTTGTGCTCGATGGCAAGCCCCAGCACCCGGTTTCGGATTTCCTCGGCCTTTGCCAAAATTTCGTCATCGGTCATATTGCGATAGACCAGCACAAACTCATCGCCGCCGTAGCGTCCCACATAGATGCGCTCATCGGTGGCAATCTCTTGCAGAATCTTAGAAATCTGTATCAACACCTGATCACCGGCCTGGTGACCATAGGTATCGTTGTATTCCTTAAAAAAGTCAATGTCCAAAAACTCAATACCCAGCGATACTTCTTCATCTCTGCACTGCTCGAAGATTTCGTTTAGGTATTCATTCAGGGCGCTACGATTCGGAATGCCGGTGAGACCGTCCGTGTTGGCCGCCTTCACCAGACGGGCATTCTCCTTCTCCATGGCATCTAACGCTACACTGGTATTTAAGGCCAGTGCGTATGCCTTGTTGGCGTTAAGGTTATGAAGCTGAGAGTAGCGATAGTAATCCGCCAGTGCTTGATTGTAGTGCTCCACATCATCGATGAGGGAGTAGTAATTGATCAAAAGCTTCGCAAACGTCTCCTGGATGGACGGAATATCCGCATCCTCCATAATTGGAGTGAGATAATCCACCACCGCCTGCAACGCGTCAAAGTTCTTAATCTCCGTCAAGAATTTCATGAAGTCAAAAACTTCGGTAATGGAGCCCAAGTCCACATAATCTCCCTGCAAACGTTCTAGAAAAAGGGCAATCTGTGCATCCCGTTGCTCAAAATCTCCCTCCGCATGGTTCATGCGAATATGGAAGGAGAGAAAATACGGGTCATAGGCGAAGTCCGGAATATCCGTAATCCGGGCGATGATTTTGTCCAGACGTTCCATGCAGCGACGTGCAGCCACCATGCGACCGAGGGCCAAGTTGATGTTGGCCTCGAAGCAGTAGCAGTACGCCTCCATGTCCCTGCGATTGGCCGGAGCCTTCTTGTGGATGACCCGGTGCGCTTCCTTCACATACTTTAAGGCCGGCTTGTATTCCTCCACCTGGGCAAAAATCTGACCAATATTAAATTTGATGATGGCGGAAAAATAGCTGGGATCCTGGGAATTTTCCACGTTCAAAGCCTTGGTGAAGTAGTCCACGCTCAGCTGCACATTGCCGTGATTGTTGGCGTCGATGCCAAAGAGATTATAGACCTGCATTAAATACTCGGTTTCATCCGTATTCTGTAGGTAGAGAAGGGCGTGCTGCAAGTAATTGGCAAACTCCTTGCGGTTGCGCTTGAAGTCGTAACAGGCGTCCGCCAGATAAAAGTTGGCAATGCCCATAAGAATGGGATCGTTTAGCTCAGTGGCAGACTTTAAAAAGGCTTTGGCTTCCACCATAGCCTTCTTCCCTCTGGTTAGTTTATTCTGACATACCTGTTCGTATTGTTGCTGAATTTCGATGCTGTATGATTCGATGTTCACGACCCGTCCCTCACTTGCCGTAATACTTCTGTCCATAAAAGTGCTTGCACCATTATACCATGGGAACAAGGAAAATACTATGAGAAAGAAGGGGAGTGTGATAAAATTACTTTACACAAGCAAAGTGTTTTTTTGTTGTTAAGAGGATGATTATGAGCATAAAAACCTTGGTTTCCAGAGGATCATATTATGTGGTGGTGGTATTGCTGCTGATTCTGTGTGTGGTCTTTTTTCTGGATTATAAAAAAGGTCATGCTGCCATCGAACAGTTTTCGGATGGAGCGGTGTGGACATTGACCATGCCGGATGGCAGTGTATATGAGAATGTAGACTTACAGTCCAATTCCCTGCATTACGCGTTGAAAGAAGGCGAGCGGATGCGGATTGAGACCACGCTGGACAACGATTACCAGGGGGAATTGACCGCCCGGGTATTTACCAGACAGGCAGCACTGCAAGCCTACGTGAATGACAAGGCAATTACCGGTTACGATCATGAGGTGGATGCCCATGCCTTTCTCGGCAATGGCTATCAGTTTGTGACCATACCCATCGTTGGTCGTGAGCGTACGCTACGGTTTGAGGTGATTGGTGGTAGAGGGAATCAGGTCAATTCGGTACCCAATATCATTTTGACCCGTTCACGGGAAGCGTACGGACATTTCTTAAGTGAGCATATGTTCCTGGTATATTGCGGAATCTTCTTGCTGGTTTTAGGTGTCATCATAACCTGTATCGGGTCGGTCTCTTTCGCAATTGACAAAGAATATTTCCCACTGGTATTGGTGGGGCTTATTGGTGTGCTCTCCGGTGTGTGGAGTATTACCAATATCAAGGCAATCGAACTTTTTTCCAATGATCTTGCCAGAAACACCTTCTTTGAATATTTGGCCCTGTATCTGTTGCCGGCGCCGATTCTGCAGTTTGTGCGCTATCGGTATGCGCAGCTGAAAAAGAACACGCGTCTGATTAATATCGGCACCGTTGTAATCCTTGTATTTGCAGTGGTTAGTGTGGTGCTGCATGCAAGCGGCACGGTTTATATTACGGACCTTCTGGTTGTATTTCATGCGCTACTCTTTGCGGCCATCGGCATTGTTTTGGGAACCGGCTGTAAGCTGATCAAAGACATGGAGCGGTTTGAGTATTACTATCTGGCTGCTTTCGGAATCGGCATCCTGTCTGCGATTGTGTATGTGGTACGGTATCAGATGTCACGCCTGTTTGGATTCGGCGGCAACACGGTGAATATGTCTTATCTTACCGTTGCAATCTTGGCCTTCGAGATGTTGCTGGTGTTTGGTTACCTCGGCTTCATGCGTGGTCGCGTGGTATCCCGCGTGGAACATGATGTGCTGGAGCAGATGGCGTACGAAGACCAGATGACGGGACTGTATAATCGGGCAAAAGGCGAACTGTTGATGCGGCAGCTCAATGACCGCTCCACCGGCGAGCCGTATGCCATTATTAATTTCGATATGAATGGATTGAAGCGGACCAACGACACGCTGGGACATTTTTCCGGCGATGCCATGTTGGTGCGGTTTGCTGAGATTTTGACCCAAAGCTTCCACAAGATTGGAACCGCTGTGCGTATGAGCGGTGATGAGTTTATTGTGGTGGTGCGTGGTATGGACAATATTCAGAAGATTGACGATGCCTTGCAGGATTTGCTGGTTGCAGAAGCTGAGGTATCGGAAGAAGCGGACTATACCATGGATGCAGCTTATGGAATTGCCCGCAGTATGGAGTTTTTGGAGCCGAATTCGGAGCGGGTATATCGCTTGGCGGATGAACGGATGTATCAGATGAAAACAGCTTCGAAAAAGGGACGAGCATGAGAGTAAGTAAGATGAATCAAAAAACACGTATATGGTGTTCCATAATTGCTGTCCTTGCGGTGATTGGCCTCTGTTTCTACGGCATCCTCATGTTGCAGCACCAGGGAGAAGAAGGGGTTACGGATTACAGCGAGGGCTGGAAGGTGACCTTCGGCGGATACTCCTACCAGGATGTGAATTTGCGGGAGTTTAAACTACCGCGCCCGGCACATAAGAACGAGATTATGACCTTAGAGAAGACCATCGATCCACATACACCGCCGGATTCCGTGGTACGAATCTTGACCTATCTATCCAAGGTGACGGTAAGCTTCGATGGAATACAGATGTATCACTATGGACGTGAAGACGAGGCCATTGGACGTATGGTGGGAAGTGGCTATCATTTCCTGCGAATCCATCAGTTCATGCAGGGGCGCAACCTCAAGATTGAAATCATGGCAGCAGAAGAAGGGGCTTTTACCAATATCGACCCCATCTACTTGATGCCGGAAGAGTTGACGTTGCCAAGTTATGCCAAGGATCATGTCTGGGGAATTTATATCAGCATTTTCCTGTTTATGCTTGGTGTGATGATTATGATTGCCAGTTTGATTCCGGCAGATGATTGGGAGAATCGTGCCAAGCTATCCACCATTGGAGCTTTTTCTCTGTTGATGGGTATCTGGAATATGGGTTCTATTAAATTGCTGCAGATGTTTTCCTCGGATCTGGCCACCAATACCGGATTTGAGTACCTGGCGCTTTTTATCGCACCGATTCCGCTGCTTGCCCTAATCACGACCCTGCATAAGGACGAGGGCGGCTGGCAATTCTACTTATTGCGCGTGATGAGTGTTGCCATGGTGTTGTTTGATGTGATTGCCATTGTGTTACATTTGGCGGACGTGGCGCATTTTTGTGAGACGTTAACCATGTTCCATATCCTGCTGGCGATTTGTCTGGTGGTAGCCATTGTGACGGCGATTGTACGGCGGAACAAGCCGAATCGCCAGGAATACCTGATGAATATCGGAATGCTGATTTTGTTTGCCTTCGGTATGGTGGATTTGATCCGGTTTAACTTACAGAAGTATCTGTTTGCCAACGTGATTTGGATGTCCGAGTCCATATTGCCGCTGGGAACGCTGGTGTTTATCGTAATTCTTGTCATCGGTTATTTGATGCATTTGAACGATATCATGAGCCGGGAAACCGAGCAGGAGATGCTGTCTCATCTGGCTTACCGGGATTCCATGACGGGACTGTATAACCGGACCAGCATGATTGAAATTTATGAGAAAACCATCCAGGTGGATGATGAAATATCTATGGTGTTGTTTGATGTAAATGGGTTGAAACATACCAACGACACCCTGGGACATGCCTTTGGTGATTTGCTGATTCAGTGTTTTGCCAAGGTATTAGAGGAAGCCTTTGATAAGATTGGAGCCTGTGCCCGCATCGGCGGTGACGAGTTTGTGGTGTTGGTGCCAAGTGAGCACAACAAGGATATCGATCGGGCCTTGGAAGAGTTCCAACATTTGGAGGAACAAGCGTCGAGAGACGCAGGATTTCCGGTGCGCGCAGCCTATGGCGTGGCCAGCTGCAATGAAGTTGCCCAGAAATCATTGGATGATGTATATCGCCTGGCGGATATGCGCATGTATGGAATGAAACAGCGCATGAAGGCAGATGGTATAAGTTACTTTAGAGACTGACTTTTTATCAAAAAAGGAGGAGTACAATGTTTGAACAGGTGAAACTAGAGTACGGGTTCGGCGATTTGGAGCCAACCATCGACACAACCACCATGGAAACACACTATGGCAAGCACCATGCTGCCTACACTGCGGCTTTCAACAAGTTTGTGGAAGAAGCAGGGCTCAGTGGCAAAACTGCAGAAGAAATTCTTGGCAATTTAGACAGCGTAAGCGACACTGCACTTCGTAATTCTCTGAGAAACCAGGGTGGTGGTTACTACAACCACAATTTATATTTCGCAGAGCTTAGCCCACAGGGCGGCGGAGCACCGACAGGTGAGTTGGCAGCTGCCATCGATGCGGCATTTGGAAGCTTCGATGCCTTCAAGGAGAAGATTTCTGCGTTAGCACTGGGACAGTTCGGCTCCGGTTGGGCTTGGTTATGCACCGATGCAGCAGGTAAGCTTTCGGTTTGCAATACCGGTAACCAGGACAACCCTTACAGCTTGGGCATGGGCGTTACCCCAATCTTTGCCATTGATGTTTGGGAGCATGCATATTATTTGAAGTACAAGAATGTGCGTGCGGATTATGTGAAGGCATTCTTTGATGTTGTTGACTGGAACAAGGTCGCAGCAAATTATAAGAACCGCTAAGAGAGGTTGGAAAGCCCC
>JAILOI010000012.1 GCA_024690885.1 Lachnospiraceae bacterium | reverse complement strand
GGGAGAGCATAAAAAAAGAGACGACGTATAACGAACGTCGTCTCTTCCTCCACTATCATGGTAATTAGCCCTGAGAAATAGCTCCTGTTGGGCAAACACCTGCACAAGTACCGCACTCAACGCATGCATTAGCGTCGATTTCGTACTGGCTGTCTCCCTGAGAGATAGCGCCTACTGGGCACTCAGGCTCGCAGGTTCCGCAGCTTACACATGAATCAGAAATTACATATGCCATAATAACGCCTCCATTTCGAAATAGAAATCATACAATTTCCTGTTTATAACTTGATAATAGCCCACGGTTACTGGGGTTTCAAGTTCTTAATACCGCACATGAGGTGTTAGTAAACCCTTACAAAATGGACAATCTACAAGATGATGGGGTATAGATGAGGTGCGATATACACCTTCAAGTAAATTGTGTAAAATTTAATTTTCTTGTAAAGGAAAAAGAATCGTATTATAATGAGAAAACAAAGAAAAGAAATGGAGGTAGAAGAATGGCACAGGTAACAAAAGATACCATGATCGGTGAGTTACTGCAGATCGATCAGGACATCGCTCCTATCTTATTTGGTATTGGAATGCATTGTCTTGGATGCCCGGCATCTCAGATGGAGACCATCGAGGAGGCTGCTGCGGTTCACGGTATTATGCCGGATGACCTTGTAGACGAGATTAATAACTTCTTAGCAAGTAAGGCGTAATTGAATAGAATGCAGTAGAAAGCCCCGCTCCTATGAGCGGGGCTTCTTTTCAATTGAAATTAAATGCGAGCAAAATCTTGAAGCGCTGTATCTGACGAAATCAAAGTCATATGTTCTGACATATAACTGTCCATACCTACGGATAAGGTTTCCATATTGCCGTATTCCGTAAGGATGTTGCAAACCTTGTTGAATTCCTCGGCACTGTGATCACCCATGGTAACCACCAGGTAGTAGGTGTCACCCTCGCGATAGAGGGAATTCTTGCTGTGATAATAATCTTGTAAAACCGCGGAGAGATGGAAGATGTCATCTAGGGAATGGAAGGAGAATAATCTCGTTAAATCCCGTGGGATGGTAACGTCATCCTTGCTCTCTAAAATATCGTTGGCGGAAGACTTCTGGGTTGGAACCGTAGAAGAGAATGGCATGTCTTCGTAAATATCGTCGTCACCCATCTCATCGTAGTCTTCGTCGCCCTCATCGGAGAAATCGGAAAAACGGGTGTCTAATTCCTCCGGATATGCAACCTTGGTAATAACTAAAATAATGGATTCGGATGAAAGAGGGATGGCCTCAATCATCAGCGGAATATCATCAGCTTTGAAGTCGAGCTTCTGTGCAGCAATCTGCATCATCTCCCGGAAGAGCGCACGGGCCTTGTCGGTGCCGTAAGCGAACTCACTCAACTTAATGTTGTGATACTCGAGGTCTTCTTTCGTTAAAGTACAGCGGATCTGATTATCATTAATTTTCTCTAGTTTCAATGCCATCACATCCTTTCTGTTTTCCCTACCTTAATTATAGGAAAAACCAAAACCAAAGTAAAGGAACGGAATCATTAAAAAATTATTAAGAATTCGGCAATATTATGAAGTTTTTATAAACTCTATTGCAAAACTCTTTGGGCCGTGTTATAACCTATCCACGGAAGATGCTTCCTCGTAACGAAAGGAGCGAGAAGTATTACAATACCACATTTTGCTGACCGATATCAGGCCCTAGCGTGTATCTATCAAACACCTGCCACCCGGATTTATCTGGTCAGACATCGATCCCTTGGGAAGGAACGTATTTTGAAGGTTATCTCCAAGAACGAATTCCAAGGGCTCTCCTACGAAGCAGAAGTGCTTTGTAGTCTTAGACATCCCGGAATACCAATTCTCTATGATTACGAGGAGGATGACGAGGTCATCTGCCTGGTCGAGGAATACATCAGGGGTGTGTCACTTACGGAGTATTTACTCCATCATTCAACAATTTCCAGAGATTGGATTTACAGAACCATGAAGCAGTTGTGTGAGATTCTAGAGTATCTCCATGAACAACAGCCCAAACCGATTTTGTATCAGGATCTCAAGCCCGAGCATGTCATGTTGCAGGGAGATCAAGTGATTTTGATTGATTACGGAATTGCTTATCCCAAAGGCGAGACGCGCTATGGAGCAGGAACCCCGGAACACAGTGCACCGGAGCAATTTGTTCACACGCTTGTAGACGAGCGGAGTGACATCTATGCGCTCGGTAAGATTGCCCAGCTTCTATATGCCCATCTGAGAGCAAAGATGAGCAGACGGGAGCGGGTACTGATCCAACGGACATTGGCCCAAAACCCGATGGAGCGACCAGCCACCGTGAAGGAATGGCTGGCGTCCTTCGAGGCGGCCATGCCCAAAGCAAGTGAAAAAAAGGGGAAGCATTTTCCGGAAGAAATCGCTGTGATCGGAGCAGCACGGGGCGTTGGAACCACCCATGTGGCCATCGCGCTGACTGCGTATCTAAATCAGCACCATCAGAAGGCATTTTTTGTCGACAAAACGAATCAACACACACTACAGCGGATTCTCCGGCAACGCGGAGAATACAAGGAGAAGGATGGGATCATATACCACAATACCTTTGCCGGCATCCTGGATATGGGACCGGCAATCCCAGGAACTACACCTCCGAAGGGCATCCGTGTCGTAGACTGTGGAACGGATTGGGAGATGGCGCGGGAGTCAGATTTTTATCTCTATATCTGTAGTGCCCGTCCTTGGTTGGACGAGGGCCTGCATACGGAGAAAGCCATGGACCCGCAATGCCGAATCATCCTAAATCCGGGAAACCCCGGTGTTGGTCGTGGCCTGGCAAAACAATTGCACAAGAAGGTGTATGGTTTTCCGGTGGATAGCGACCCATTCCTTGGTAGCAAGGAAAAAGACAAGTTATGGAAACGTATTTGGGAAAGTGAGGAAGGACGTGAAGGGATGTTCAAATCTTTCAAATCGCATCCGAAGGCATAAAGTAATGCCAACGGAACTTGTGCGCATACAAGGCACGGCCAGAGGTCAGGGTGCCACTCATCTAACCATCAGTTTGGCAAACTACCTAGCCTCGAAGGAGCGCTATCGGGTAGGTGTTGTGGAACTGCGGGAGTCCGGGGAATTGGCCCGGATGTTAGAAGGGGACATGTTTGTTGCCGAAGGGCGTGTGGGCTTTTGCCACTTGGATGTGGACTATTATCCCAAGGCGACTTGGGAGGACGTGGTTGCATTGCGGGAAGCGGGGTATGACTATCTGTTGTTGTTATATCCGCCGGCCTGTGAGGGTGTGGAATTTCCGAAAGAATGCCATCGTCAGCTGATGATTGGAAGTTTGAAGCCATGGCGCTACCGTGATTACCAGAAGTTCATGAGAGATACTTTTTTGCAAGAGGACATACGTAAATGGGATTTGTGTGGGCTGTTCTTGACTGCGAAAGAAAAAAAGCAATTCGCGGAGGAATTTCATGAAACGCTGCGCGCGGTGCCCTATGTGGAGAACCCCAATCGGCTGGAGAAGCAGGATTTGAAATTCCTACAGTCCCTGCTTGCTTCGTGGCAATAAAGAAAAGAAGAAACCATGGAAGGAATCGGATGTTAGAAACCAGGAGTTCTGACTACCTCAACCGATTCCGCAGTGGGGAATGCTTCGTTGATAGACAATAGAAATAATCGATTTGGCCGCTAGGGTGCATGCCTTAGCGGTCCTTTTTTATATGAGGTTTGAGTTTCATAGAGAAGGGGTGTTATAATAGAACAGATTTTTCAGGAGAAAGAGGTAGCTATGGAAAAAGAAAGACAGCAAAGAGGAAGAGGGAAGCGACGTCGCAAGAGATCACGTGGACTTCCGGTACTCCTTGTTTTACTTATGTTTTTTGTGGTAGCAGCAGGTGGAGCAATTTGGGTCATCCGCTATGCACCAACCAATGAACACGGAAGCTTGGACAGTTACTTTACCCAGCATAGAGCAGACGAAGCAAGCGTGGTAATCAACGGCACGTATTTCGAACCGACAGCAGAAGAAGCGCCCTACGGTCTGGTGGTGGAGGGAAATTATTATCTGGAATATGCCTTCCTCAAGGAGCATTTGGACGATGGATATGTGTACGACTTCACGGAGGGCGTCCTGCGTTATGCTACGGACACCCAGATTGTGACAGCCACCGTAAATCAAAGTACTTACACCATCGATGGCACGCCGGCGGATGCGGGGGCACGGATCCTATGGCCGGAGGGAAATACGGTGTATATTTTGGCCAACTTCCTTCCGAATTTTACGGATGTATCCTTCTATACCAAGGACGCCCCTAGCCGCATTATTATGGAGACGGCGGGATACGAGAAGACCACCGCAACCCTACGAAGGAATGCAGCGGTTCGTCGCTTTGGCGGTCCGAAGAGTTTGATCTTAGAAGACGGTGTACAGGGCGAGCATGTGACGGTATTGGAAGACTATGGTAAGTGGGTTTGTGTTTTAACGGAACAGGGTACCATCGGATGTGTGATGGATCGTCAGTTGCGGGACAAGGAAGCGGTGACCGTGGCAGCAACCCTGCCGGGCAGAACCTATAACCATAAGACCATGGGCAAGACCATCAACCTGGCATGGCATCAGGTGACCAATCAGACGGCCAATGCCAGATTGCCGGAAATCCTTGCAGATACCGGTGGAATCAATGTCATCTCACCGACCTGGTTCCAGTTAAGCGATAACAACGGAAACATCAACAACCTGGCATCCGCCGAATATGTGGCAACCTGCCACAACGAAGGCATCCAGGTATGGGCGCTGGTCAGCAACATCGAAGTGAAGGTGGATGAGGCGAGCGTGCTGAATGTGACCTCCCATCGAGATGCCCTGGTCAACAACCTGATAGCGGCAAGTACGGCAGCAGGTGTGGATGGAATCAACGTGGATTTCGAGAGCCTAAGCATTGAGTGCAAAAACGGATTTGCCCAGTTTATCCGGGAGTTATCCATCGCTTGTGAGAAAGCAGATTTGTTTTTGTCCGTGGACAACTATCCACCGAGAGATTTCAACTTGTTCTATAACCGAAGCCTCCAGGCAGATTATGCGGATTATGTGATTTTGATGGCATACGATGAGCACAACAGCTCCACCGAGCCGGGCAGCACCGCATCCTTGCCGTTTGTGCGAGAGGCCGTGGCAAATACTTTAGAGGAAGTACCGGCAGAGCAGTTGGTATTAGCGCTTCCGTTCTACACCAGAGTGTGGACCACCTCGGCGTCGGGTACAAGCTGCAAGGCCCAGGGTATGAAGAAGATTCCGGAAATCCTGGCAGAGGCCGGTGCAACTGCTACCTGGCAGGAGGATTTGGCACAGAATTATGCAGAGTTTTCCAACGAGGAAGGCTTGGTGCAGATTTGGATTGAGGATGCATCCTCCCTTGCGGAAAAGATGAAAGTAAAACAGGAGAATGGCTTGGCCGGATTGGCGTTCTGGAAGTTAGGTTTACAGCCGCCGGAGATTTGGACCACCATCGCCCCTTATGTAAACTAAAAGAATACCCTTTGCAGTTTCGGAAAATACTCTGCAAAGGGTCTTTTTTTGCCCATGGTTATGGTATAATTAGGAACATGAATACAAAGATATACAAAATGGAGCAACAGGCGAGCGACGAGGCTTTGCTTGAGGAAGCGGGAGCAATTATCCGCGGAGGCGGTTTGGTTGCATTTCCAACAGAAACCGTGTATGGATTGGGTGGCGATGCCATGAATCCATCCGCGTCACAGAAGATTTATGCGGCTAAGGGACGGCCGTCCGACAATCCGTTGATTGTACATATATGGGATTTTTCCCAATTAGAAGAGATTGCAGCCACACTGCCACCACAGACCAAGGCACTTGCGGATGCATTCTGGCCGGGACCAATGACCCTCATTGTTCCCAAGAACGAAAAGATTCCTTACGAGACCACCGGAGGACTGGATACCGTTGCGGTACGTATGCCATCCCATCCGGTTGCCAGAGATTTTATTCGGATCAGCGGTCGTATGATTGCAGCACCGAGCGCCAATACCTCCGGCAGACCCAGCCCTACCAATGCAGACCATGTATGGCAGGATTTACAGGGCAAAATCGAAGGGATTATCGACGGTGGTTCCGTGGATATCGGATTAGAGTCCACCATCGTAGACTTAAGTGAAGGAATTCCCACCATCCTGCGCCCGGGTTATATCACCAAGGCTATGTTAGAAGAGGTGGTTGGAGACGTTCGTATTGATCCGGGTATTTTATCAGAGAACGAGAAGGTACGCCCGAAAGCACCGGGCATGCGCTATAAGCATTACGCACCGAAGGGAGATTTGACCATCATCAACGGAAGTGCAGATGCAGTGGTTTCTTATATCAATCAGGCAACGGCCGATGCCATGGCATCCGGCAAGCAGGTTGGTATTATTGCAACCGAAGAAACCAGGGACCTCTACCGCGCCGGGGAGATTTTAACCATCGGCTCCAGAGAGGACGAAGACGCCATCGCCAGAAACCTCTACGGAATTCTGCGACGGTTTGACGAGCTGGGTGTAGAGCTGATTTTTTCCGAAAGTTTCTCCACCCCGCGTATCGGACAGGCGATTATGAATCGTTTGTTTAAAGCAGCAGGACATCACATGATTGATGTTTAGACGGGCGTAGATAGAGTTTTAACGAATTAAGGAAGACTATGAGAGAGATCAAAAGAATCATATTTGTCGTAGGCAACGGCATTGCCCGTGCACCTATGGCAGCAGGGATTTTTGCACAGATGTACCCCAAGGGGGATATTGAGGTCCTGTGCCGTGGAGTTGTGGTCCAATTCCCGGAGCCGCTGAATCAGAAGACGGAAGCGGTGATGATTTCCAACGGAATCACCATGGAGGATTTTACCTCCTGTGAGATTAGCGATGCAGATTATGTGGAGGGCACCATGGCCTTTACCATGGAAGCGTCCCAGCGACAGCGCATCATCGACAAGATACCAAGCGCCAATGAGGAGAACACCTTCGTGCTTTCCGAATATGTGGGCGATGAGTTAGAGATTATGGATCCCTATGGCGGTACCCTGCAGACTTACGGTATTTGCTTTGAGGTGATTAAGAACGCAATCAAGAAACTGATAGACATGTTGGAATTACAACAATAGGGGGAGTTATGAGCGAGAAGAGAACCGACTATATTTCCTGGGATGAATACTTTATGGGCATTGCCATGTTGTCCGGCATGCGTTCTAAGGACCCGCACACGCAGGTGGGTGCATGCATTGTAAGTGAGGACAACAAGATTTTATCCATGGGATACAACGGATTCCCGAAGGGTTGCTCCGATGATGAGTTTCCGTGGAACCGGGATGGAGATCCACTGGAGAACAAATACTTTTACACCACCCACAGTGAGTTGAATGCCATTCTAAATTATCGGGGTGGAAGTTTAGAGGGCTCGAAGCTCTATGTATCCTTGTTCCCATGTAATGAGTGTGCCAAGGCCATCATTCAATCGGGCATCAAGGAAGTCATCTATGATGATGACAAATACCAGAATACACCCAGCGTCATTGCCTCCAGACGGATGCTGACGGCAGCAGGTGTAGCGATTCGCAAGTACAAACATACGGATCGCAAAATTGAGATAACGCTATAAACTATCAGACGACTTAGACAACACGTGTGGTCTGTATAATAGAAATTTCTTGAAAGATTTGGCGTGAAGGAGTAAGTTTGAAGAAGGAGAAGCGGGAAATATTAAGCATGTTGGCGCTGATTACACAACTTGGCGTCATCATGATCGTATCAATTCTTATTTGCACATTGATCGGGAACTGGATAGGACAACGGCTGGATATGGAATGGATCAGTGTTTTAGGATTCTTTTTGGGGGCCTTGTCAGGATTTACGGGGGTTTATCGTACAGTTTCCAAATTTATTAAGCATAAGAAAAACTAGAGAAAACAATTGACTACAACGAGAGATATTTTATGAAGAATATGTTGAGACGATTGAATCAGGCGTTGCCGGAGCTGATTTTAGGAATTCTGATTTACGGAGTTTTGGTGGAAGCCATCGGCGTTTGGTTCGTTTCCGATCGAATCCGATATACCATAGGTCTTTTGTGTGGCCTGGGTTGTGCTATTTTTATGGCTGTGCACATCGCGCTGGTAATTGAACATGCCGTGCATGGCGGTGGACAACCGCGGATTCTCGCAGCGAAATCCGTGCTGCGTTATCTTGTAGTAACGGTGGTACTTGTAGTGATGATGGTAACCAAAATCGGAGGCCTGATTCCTGCATTTATCGGTATCCTTGGCTTGAAGGTCAGTGCTTACGCACAACCTTTATTGCATAAACAATTATTCCATAATCTTCCAGAGGAAGAAATAACACAAGAGGATGAGGAGGTGAAGCAGTGAATAATGCATTGCTGATGAGTTCGGCAGGAGATATTGACTTTATGATCCACGGCTTATTTTCTTATGAGCTGTTTGGACAAACCCTATGGATCACAACGTCTCATGTCTGTATCTTAATCGTAATGCTGTCGCTCGTAATCTTTTCGATTGTCGCAGGTCGAAAGATGCGGAGGGCTACCGATGTTCCCGATGGGTTCCAAAACGTTGTGGAATTGGTGGTAGAACTTTTAGACGGAATGGTTGCTGGCAGTATGGGCAAAAGTGCTCCGAAGTTTCGTAATTACATCGGAACCATTTTTATCTTCATACTGGTAAGTAATATTTCCGGATTGGTAGGCCTAAGGCCACCGACAGCAGATTATGGTACAACCTTTGCGTTAGGTATCATTACCTTCTGCTTGATTCACATTAACGAGGTCAAGCATAACAGCTTGAAGAGCATTTGGGTTGACAAGTGTTCACCTTTGCCGCCTTGGCTTCCAATTTGGTTGCCAATCAACATCATAAGTGATATTGCAGTACCGATTTCACTTTCCCTGCGTCTGTTTGCGAACGTACTATCCGGTACGGTTATGATGGCGCTGGTATACGGTTTGCTATCCAAGATTGCTTATGTATGGCCGGCAGTACTTCATGTGTATTTTGATTTATTCTCAGGAGCAATTCAGACCTACGTTTTCTGTATGCTGACGATGACTTATATCGCTCAGGCAATCGGAGACGACAACAATTAATGGAATTAGGAGGACAACAGAATGAACATTTCAGGACAGGATTTAATTTTAGCATGCTCAGCAATCGGTGCAGGTCTTGCAGTTATCGCAGGTATCGGACCTGGTGTCGGCCAGGGTATCGCAGCAGGACACGCAGCAGCAGCAGTAGGACGTAACCCGGGAGCTCAGGGACAGATCATGTCTACCATGCTTCTTGGTCAGGCCGTTGCAGAGACCACCGGTCTTTACGGTTTGTTGGTAGCAATGTTGCTGTTATTCGTAAAACCTTTAGTTGGCTAATAGATAAGAATAAAATTAAGAGGAAAAAACCATGACAAGACTGTTTAATCTTGATCCACAGTTATTACAGGATTCCATCTTGCTTGCGATTTCCATATTTTTCTTATTCCTTATTATGTCTTACAACCTGTTCAACCCGGCACGGAAGTTCCTGGAAGACAGAAAAGCACGCATCCGCGGTGAATTAGAGGATGCAGCCAATGATAAGGAAGCAGCTGCAAAGCTTAAGAGTGAGTACGAGGAGAAGCTGAAAAGTGCGGACAAAGAAGTGGAAGCAATTTTGGCAGAGGCTCGCAAGAAGGCATTGGCCAATGAAAATAAAATCATTGCCGACGCCAAGGAGGAAGCCGCTCGTATCATTGCCAGAGCCAATGAAGAGGCTCTCTTAGAGCAGAAGCGCGTAGCAGATGATATGAAGCAGCAGATGATATCTGTAGCAGCAATGATGGCGCAGAAGGTGGTATCTCAGCAGATCGACACTTCTGTACAGGCGTCTCTGGTAGATGAGACATTAAAGGAAATGGGTGGTTCTACATGGCAAAGTTAGTAGAAAGCGTCTATGGTGATGCGCTTTTTGAGCTAGCGTTGGAACAGAACCGCGTGGATGATTATGAGGAGGAAGCGAGAGGCTTGGTACAAGTACTTGAGGAGAATCCCCAGTTGTCCCAGCTCATGGCTCATCCCCAGGTGACCAAAGAAGAAAAGCTGGAAATGATCGATAATATCTTCCAGGGTAAAGTAAGTAAAGAAGTGCTTGGCTTACTACGGGCGATTATCGAGAAAAACCATTTTTCTGATACCAAGGAAGTATTCACCTACTTCATCAATCGTGTGAAAGAACACAAGAATATCGGCGTTGCAACGGTTAGCACACCGATGGAGTTATCGGACACACAGAAGAAGGATGTGGAGGCGAAGCTTCTAGAGACAACCAAATATGTCTCCTTTGAGATTGACTATGTAGTTGATCCCGAATTAATCGGGGGAATGGTGATCCGTATCGGTGATCGGGTCGTAGATTCCAGTATCAAAACGAAGATCTATCATTTATCTCGAGATCTATCAAAAATACAGTTGAAAGTAGGTGAAGGCACTCCATGAAATTACAACCGGAAGAGATTAGCTCCGTAATCAAAGAACAGATGCAGCGCTATGCTTCCCAGCTGGAAGTATCGGAAGTTGGAACCGTAGTTCAGGTTGCAGATGGAATCGCCCGTATCCATGGACTTGAGAAAGCCATGCAGGGTGAGCTCCTGGAATTCCCGGGAGAAGTATATGGAATGGTATTGAACCTTGAGGAAGATAACGTTGGTGCC
>JAILOI010000115.1 GCA_024690885.1 Lachnospiraceae bacterium | reverse complement strand
AGTATTGCAATCCCGAGTTATAACTCTCAGGATTATATGGCAAATTGTATTGAGTCCTTGCTGGTTGGCGGTGAGGATGTGGAAATTTTGGTGGTGGATGATGGATCCAAGGATAACACCGCGCAGATTGCGGATGATTATGCGGCAAAGTATCCAACCATCGTACGTGCCATTCACCAGGAGAATGGTGGACATGGAGAAGCGGTCAATGCCGGTATTCGGAATGCCAGTGGACTTTTTTACAAGGTGGTGGATTCCGATGACAAGGTGGATGCAGATGCGCTCCGTCAGATTATCGCCAAGCTGAAGGAATTTATTGAGGTGGATGAGGCAGGCAATGCTCATGCAACCTTGGATTTATTGATTAGCAACTTTATCTACGACAAGCAGGGGGCAACCCACAAGAAGGTGATGCAGTATCGGAAGTATATTCAGCCAAACAAGGTGCTTGGCTGGGAAGACTTACGTCGCATGCCGATGGGCAAGTACATCCTGATGCATTCGGTGATTTATCGGACCGAGCTTCTCCATGAGTGTGGATTGGAGTTGCCGAAGCATACCTTCTATGTGGACAACCTGTTCGTATTTAACCCGTTGCCGAATGTGAAGACCATGTATTATTTGGACGTGGACTTCTATCTGTATTTCATCGGTCGTGAGGATCAGTCGGTGAATGAGCAGATTATGATTAAGCGAATCGATCAGCAGTTGCGGGTAAACCGTCTGATGATTGATAAGTTTGCTTCCACGGAGTTTTCCGATCCGCATGTGAAGCAGTATATGCGCAACTATTTGGAAATTATTACGGCCATCTCTTCCGTACTTGCGATTCGTTCCAAGGACGAAGAGAATTTGCTTAAGATGGATGAACTTTGGAATTACATGAAAGAAAAGGATTCCAAGTTATACTATCTGTTGCGTGGCCGTCTCATCGGTGTTGCCGTACACCTTCCGGGCAAGGTTGGTCGTGGCATCGTATCCGGTGGATATAAGATTGCACAGAAGATTTATGGTTTTAACTAAATCGGGGAACCGGTTCGGAGAGGGGGCTTTCGATGATTACCGAAAACTACACATTTCAATCCTGTGATGCATTGAAGACCACCATTCATGGCGTGAAGTGGGCGCCGGAGGATGGTGAGGTGAAGGCGGTTCTTCAGGTGAATCACGGAATGATTGAGTACATCGAGCGTTATGCGGAATTTGCAGAGTACTTAACCAAGCGTGGGTTTGTTGTGATGGGTCATGACCACATCGGCCATGGAGAGTCGGTACGCAGCCGGGAAGACTGGGGCATTATGCATACGGATACCCCAAGTGATACCTTGGTGGAAGATATGTATACCAATTATCGCATCATTCGGGGACAGTATCCCGATTTGCCCTTCTTTATTTTGGGACATTCCATGGGCTCCTATCTGTTACGGAAGTTTCTATCTGTGAATGCCAATCGTCTTGAGGGCGTCAACGGTGCCATTATTATGGGTACCGGTAGTGTCAGCGATGGTGCTATTCGTGCAGGGGCTCTGGTTTGTCGCTTGATCGCCACCTTCCGTGGCTGGGATTACAAGAGCAAGCTGGTAGCCGGTCTGATGTTTGATGAGCCGTATAAGAAGTTTGATATCACCGGCAGGGACAAGACCAACAGTTGGCTTTCCCGCAACGTGGAGAGTGTGACGGAGTATTACAACAATCCGAAGAACACCTTCATGTTCTCCTTGAATGGTTATCGAATTCTTACCGAGGCAACCGCCTACGATAATAAGATGGAGAATATCAATAAGATGCGCAAGGACATGCCAATCCTATTTGTTTCTGGAGAAGATGATCCAGTAGGAAATCTGGGAGAGGGTGTGAAGATTGCCTGCAACAAATTCATCGAAGCGAAGATACAAGATGTTTCCATGAAACTGTATCCGGGGGACCGACATGAGATTTTAAATGAGTTGGACCGGGAGACGGTATATGAAGATATTTACCGCTGGATGGAAGAACGGATGTAAGCGTAATACAGTTTGATACAGGACGATGTTGGAATTCCAACATCGTCTTTTTTGTTTTGCATTGGTAGTCAGGTGACGGTATTTGAGAAGAGCAGTCGCCCGGGCGGTATGCTAATGAATGGTATTCCGTCATATCGGTTGGAGAAGGACATGATTGATGCAGAAATCGATGTCATTCGTCAGATGGGCGTTGAGATTCGGTGCAATGTCAATGTAGGTGAGGATGTAACCATTCAATCCCTGCGTGAACAAGGATACAAGGCCTTCTTCATTGCAGTTGGTTGTCAGGGCGGTCGTCTGGCCGGCGTGCCTGGAGAGGATGCCGCCGGCGTACAGACCGGCGTAGACTTTTTGCGTAATATCAATCTCGATCATAGCATTCGCCTGCAAAGAGATACGGTGGTCGTTGGTGGTGGTAACGTTGCAATTGACGTTGCTCGTACCGCTGTGCGCGCCGGTGCTTCTAAGGTAACCATGCTTTGCCTGGAAGGCCCGGATGAAATGCCGGCAGCCGCTGATGAAGTCGCAGAAGCACCATAGTAAGGGGGTGTGAAAGCATCTGCTTGTTGCTTTTCCAACATGCATGTGGTACAGTGGCATGAAAATACAAACAGAGAGGAATCGCTATGGAGACGAGAGCAGACATTGTAAAAGGGTTCTATGCAAAGTATAAGGAAGAAGAACGCTTAGATTCTGACCGCCAGGGACAGATGGAGTATATCACCACCATGCATTATATCCATGAGTACCTGAAACCGGGGAACACAATTGCGGAAATCGGTGCAGGAACCGGTCGTATTTCCATTGCCTTGGCAAAGGAAGGATACGATGTGACGGCGGTGGAATATTCCGATGACAATTATGAGAAATTAGAGGCCAACATTGCGGATGTGGAGAATATTCGGGCCTATCAGGGGGATGCAATCAATCTTTCCATGTTAGACAATGACTCCTTTGATGTGGTGCTGCTGTTTGGACCAATGTATCATTTGTATGATTGTGAGGAACAAGCGGCAGCATTACGTGAGGCTTCGCGCATTACAAAGCCGGGAGGTACGGTGTTGATTGCCTTTTTATCCGTACATGCTATTATGTATACAAACTATGTTTGCAACCGAGGCGGGGAATTTGTGGATGGGTTCAAACATAATTTCGATGAGCGGTTTGAAGTGAAGCATTTCCCTGAGCAGTTGTTCACCGGTTTTGATATTGCGGAGTTTGAAACTCTGGTGGATGCTTCTCCATTGCAGCGTGAGAAGACCGTAGCTTGTGACGGAATGTTGGAGTTAGCGAAGCTTACACCGATGTTTGGTTTGGAGGGCAATGAGAACTTCGAGAAGTTTGTAGCTTATCATCTGGCGACCTGTGAAAGGCGTGAATTGCTGGGACTTTCCTCCCACTTGTTATGCATCTGTCACGTGTAGTACCATAAGGATAAGAACATGTGACAGGGGTGCAAGCATGGAGAAAAGCGTTGCACTTGCACCCTTTTTCTTGGG
>JAILOI010000027.1 GCA_024690885.1 Lachnospiraceae bacterium | reverse complement strand
AATAAGATGGCGAATACTAAAACGATGAACAGGTTTCCACGATAGTAGAAGGGTGTTCCAAACACCTGGTGGGAATACTCATACATCCAGGCACAATAAAACATGTACGTAATTGCAATTAAATCAATCATCTTCACCAGGCGCACCGAAATATCGTGCCACATGGTTTTGGTATTTTTCTTCATAGATACTCCAATCTCTCCCCAATGTTAGCGCCATGCATCCGGAATGGGATGACGCCGACAAAACTCCTTGCATGCCTGACATGCTTTTTTATTCAGCGGTTCCACCGCCAGATAGAATAGAATTCCCACGGTAATGCAGATGACCATCGTCACCAGAAAATCATACCGCTCTCCGGGGATCTTCATGTAAATCTTACGTCCGTAGATATAGTACACCTTCTGTGTAAGGAAGATATAGTAAGATGCCTTGCCCAAAAATTCCAGTGGCGGGAAATGCCAATTGGAACAATGACGAATTCCAAATCCTACAATCGGTGCAATGTAGAGACAGCCCAGCAAACTGGTCTGTTCCCAGTAATCGATAAACGGGACATCCCAGCCCCGATACACCATCCCATAGATGAAAACAAATCCGGCGACCAGCGCCCCAATCTGCCACACGAGATGCGTTTTATAACGCTCACTTGCCAGGTATACCCCCACAGCAATGATGAAGGTATAGCGGAACAACAACAAGCAATAGGTGTTCTCCGGCATCTGGTAAACGCCCTTCATAATCTCCATTGCATAGGTTGCAAGGAATGACAGTACCACTCCAAAAAATCCCAATCGCTGAATCAGAAAGTAAATCAGCGGAAACACCAGAATCAACTGAATCAACAACGGATAATAAAAGGCTCCCGGGCCATTGCCACCCTTCACAAAGTGAACCAGCCAACCAAGTCCTTGAAATGACTGAACCCCATGTGCCATCACGCTATATGCAATTTCAACCACATAAGCGATGAAGAATGGTATGGTATAACGCACTGCCTTACCCACCAGAATGGAAGGCTCATAGGCCTGCTCAATGGTCTCGACCTGACTCTTGCGGTAGGATAAGGTGGCTACATAACCGGAAATCAACATAAAAATCGGAACAGCGGTATCAATCCAATATGGAAAGAAATAATCCAAGCGATTCCAATCTGTAAAGTCATAATGCGTCGCCGTGATAAAAAGGACTGCCAGGCCCTTTAAAATATCAAGAAATCGATTGCGATTTGTGTTCATACGTATACTCCACCAATTTTTCTAATAACATCTAGCATTATAGAAAAAAACACATACTTTTTCAACTCACGTCCACCAGTTCTACTTTTTATAATATTGCAAAACCGATTGCCGCTATCCCCCGTCAAATTGTATTGCAACGGAATATCAACTATAATACACGTGTTATTTAGATAAGGAGACTAGCTATGCCGAAACGAATTCATCCGATTCTTCGAATCGCAATTATATTACTGCCACTCTGGATGGTGTGGCTCTATGTCATCAAGGCCGGTTGGTACTACATGCCGGACGATTATGCCAAGGAGATGTTCATCCATTCCGCCTCCCACGAGGAGATGGACCGGGATTATCAGGTGTTGATTCTGGGCGATTCCATGGCCAACGCCGCGTTTCTTCCGGAGGTGTTATCCGAGGAAACCATTAATCTGGCCATCACCGGAGGCACCTGTATTGAGTCTTACTACATCCTAAAAAATTACATCAAAACCCATGGTGCGCCTCGGGACGTATTTTTTACTGCACGCCATGACTCCTTTCATGACGCCTCTTATATTGAGTCGCACTTTTTCTATCATCAGTTTTCCATTCCCGAGGGAATTGAGATTGCCCGTACGTTAAAGAAGTATAACGATGCACCGGAGATTTACTCCACCCTGCATCCCGGCACCTGGTTTCAGAATCTCATCTATTTTCCGTCGGGTTACGCCACGTCCCTGTTGAACAGCAAATTCTACCAGCGCTATGGTGCAAATCGTGAGATGCTTGGACAACTGCAGCTGCATCGTGGCAACTGGCTGGCGCTGCGCATCGGTAGCGGTGTAACACCGGAAACACTCACCACCTTAGAACATTTTGAAGTTGCTGATTTTAATGACCATTATTTCAATTTGCTCTGTCAGTTGTGCAGTGACAACGGCATCCGCCTTCATATTGTGCGCACGCCTTATTCCAGCAACTTTGCTTACAGCGATTCCTTCCGCAAGGAATACACCGCGTATTTTGAAAACTATGCCAAGCAGTATTCCAATATGACTGTGGATATCAGCTTCGATGGCATGGACGACATCTACTTCTATGACAACGGTCATCTGAATCTGCGTGGGGCCTATCTTTATTCCACCCAGATGTGTGCGTCGTATCCCCAGGTCTTCGACCAGAGCCTGCCGGTAAGTGCCTGCACCGTCGATGCCTTGTTGGCCGATTATGAACTAGAGGTGGAGGAGCCCTACAAATCCACGTGGAAGGCCCTCTTGGATGATAAAAAAGCACGTTTTGAACGAGGAGAATAATTCATGTCCTTTTTTACTTTTTCATTTGTTCTATTTCTCATCGTACTGATGATTCCATATTTTCTGTTGCCCCAGCGGCCACGCATCTTCTGGCTTCTGGGTATGAATCTGGTATTCGTATACCTGGTGGGCGGCTGGTGCATGCTGCTGTGGTTAGTGGGAAGTATCCTCTTCTCCTATGTTGGCGGTCGCGTCATAACCCGCGCCACCCATAAGAAGGCCTGGTTTGTATGCTTCCTGCTGGTGGAGCTGGGATGCCTCGGCGTCTTAAAGCTTCAAACCTTCGTGATTACCAACGTGAATGTCTTCCGTGGTTGGCTGGGGATGGCCGGAGCATTCTCCCCCCTCTCCATTGCAGTGCCCTTGGGTATTTCCTTTTTTATGCTGCAATTCATCAGCTACCTGGCAGATGTCTATACGGGACGAATCGAGGCGGATACGGATTTCGTGGAATTTGCTTGTTATGGAACCTTTTTCCCACAGGTGATGTCCGGCCCGATCAATCGCTGGAGCCAGATGCGGGACCAATTCGTTGGGCCAAAACACTGGGATTGGGAGCGGATTCTGCCGGCGCTGGAGCGGATTGCCTGGGGCTTCTTCAAGAAGTTGGTCATTGCTGAGCGCCTCACTTATATCATGAACGACGCCTTCTCCAATTATATGTGGTACAGCGGTTTCAACGCTTTGATTGGTGCCCTGGCTTGCACCATCAAGCTGTATGCGGATTTCTCCGGTTATAGTGATATTGCCTTCGGTGTAGCCAAGATGCTGGATATCGAGATCATCGACAACTTCCGGGCACCGTATATGTCCACATCTATTCAGGATTTCTGGCGCAGATGGCACATCTCCCTCTCCTCCTGGTTGAAGGATTATGTGTACATTCCTCTGGGTGGCAGCCGTTGTTCGAAGCTTCGCAAGAACGTCAATCTCTTGCTGACCTTCCTGGTGAGCGGCATCTGGCATGGTGCCGGTTGGAATTATATCGCCTGGGGCTTATTACATGGAGTTTCTCAAATTGTTGGAAGTACAACACTGCCTATCCGAAACCGCATAGCTGTCGCTCTACATCTTCGGAATGAGGAAGAGGACAAGGATGGGATGATTCGTACGGTTGCACGGATGATTGGTACCTTTTTCCTCGTGATGCTGCTTTGGGTGTTGTTCTTCTCCCCGCAGGCCATCGATGGATTCCGTATGATTGGAAAGATTTTCCAGGTGTGGTCCTACAATTTCTCAGCGGATATCGCTTACCACGTGGGCACCTATACCGCCTGCGTTTGGTTGCTGCTGTTTGCGTCCATTCTGGTGATGTTTGTAACGGATGCCCTGGCACGGGCGCATGGGGATTTGATTAGAGCCCTGCATCGTCTGCCCTGGCCTGTGCACTTATTGCTTCTGTGGTTTATTGTTGGAGCCATCACCTTGTCCCTCAACCTGTCCACCACGGAATTCATCTACATGAAATTCTAGGTTTGCGCGCAGCTGAGACTACGACTATAATACACTCGTATATTTTGAAAGAATGAGGTTTCTGTTTTGAGTTTTGCAGCGAGAGTTTGGCACCTCTTAGAAGCCATTGTGCGCTTCTTTCTGTTGAAGGTGTTCCGTCTAAAATTAAATGAAGGTCAGATTCAGGCGTTCATGCAGTTTGTGAAGTTTGGATTGGTGGGATTGACCAGCACAATTGTTTCTTACTTGATTTACTTGGGTTCCCTGCTTCTTTTACAGCATGCCAAGTTGTTCCCGCGCTTTGATTACCTGATTGCTCAGTTCATTGCATTTGTGCTGAGTGTACTGTGGTCCTTCTTCTGGAACAGCCGCTTTGTGTTCAAGAAAGAGGAGGATGAAACCCGCTGTGTTTGGAAGGCACTTGGAAAGTCTTATGCGTCCTATGCGTTTACCGGATTGTTCCTAAATACGGTACTCTCCCTGTTATGGGTGGATGTATTGGGCATATCCAAGTTGATTGCTCCGATTATCAATCTTCTGGTGAGCGTTCCGATCAACTTCTTTATGAACAAGTTTTGGGCCTTCCGTGCAGAGAAGAGAAGTGAATAACCCTATGATTAGAAAAGCCGACGCTTACGCGCCGGCTTTTCTATTTTTGTGATTGTTATGTGTATGAGTATGGGTAGGATTCGATGTATGCGTATGTGTTATGTTTATGGTTCTATGTAGGCTTATGATTATGTATAGAATTATATGTAGGTTGATATGCATATTTTGTACACATGATTGTATGTATGAAATCTACACAGATGATAGCGTAAAATATCTTGTGTAAATAGAATTAGTCATAGAAAAAGGAACGAACTTCTTTTAAGATTTTAAGTGACCAAACAAAAAAACTTAAAGGAGTGAAATCCGTTCCTATGGCTAATGTTAGCACAAATTTAATGTCTGCTCTACTTAATAATGAATCTATTGATGAAGTTTTTCGTTCTGAACTTGAAAACGCTGTAAACGAAGTGCTATCAACCGAGCTTACTGCGTTCCTCAATTACGAGAAATATGATTATTCTGGCAGGAATTCCGGAGACTCTCGCAATGGTTTCTATGACAGAACGTACCAATCACGTTTTGGAACACTTAGTTTAAAGATTCCAAGAGACCGCGAAGGGTTATTTAAGCAGCATACCATTCCTTCATATCAGAGAAACTCTAACGAACTGGAAACAACTATCATCCAGCTCTACAAAAAAGGTATCACTACCCGAGAAATCTCTGATTTAATTGAGAAGATGTATGGTCACTACTACACACCACAAACAGTTTCTAACATTACCAAGGCAGTTCAGGATCAGGTTGAGCGATTCCATAACCGTCCTATTGCTGATAAATACGTGGCCGTTTATTGTGATGCAACTTACTTAAATGTTCGCCGAGATAGTGTCGCCAAAGAAGCGTTACACGTCATTCTGGGCATTACAGTTGAAGGCAATAAAGAGGTTTTAGATTACGCTCTTTATCCTTCAGAATCAGCATCTAACTATCAGGAGATGCTTTTAAGCTTAAAGAATCGTGGGCTTGAACAAGTCCTTTTATTCATAACCGATGGACTAAACGGCATTCGTAACGCCTGCCTGGAAGTATTTCCTAATGCAAAGCACCAGGCTTGTTGGACTCATTTGTGCCGTAACGTAATGAAATACGTACGTGCAAAAGATAAGTCAACTGTTATGAATGAACTTAAACGCGTCTATAATGCTGCTTCTCCAGCTGAAGCAGAAGCGATTCTTTATGATTTTATGGTTAAATACTCAAAAATCTACCCTAAAGCGGTAGCTGTTCTTGAAGATTTGACCTCTCTTTTTGAGTTCTTCGAATTTCCAGCGGTTATTCGAAGAAGTATCTATACGACAAATCTAATTGAGAATCTTAACAAGAATCTCAAACGCGGGACAAAGCGTAAGGAGCAGTTTCCAAACGAAGATTCTCTTGAAAGATATGTATGTAGCTTTTATTGCGACTATAACCAGACAATGGACCGTCGCGTACATAAAGGCTTTAAAGAATGCCGCTCCGAACTAGAAGCGATGTTCGTGTAACTCGTAAACAAGGTCACTTAGAAGAAGTATTTACACAAACTTCTTTACACAATCACACAGATTTTTCGTGCACATAATCTATACATATGGGCTAGTCTCTTTTATGCATTGCCGCAACTATTTTTCTTATGGATTGCTGATGCAATCCCACTTCCAATCAATACGCCGATACTATCGATGCATACATCCCGCAATTCTCCGCTCCTTCCCGGTACGAAGGTCTGATGAAACTCGTCCGTGCATGCATAAGCGGTTCCCAGAAGCCATGCAATGAGCCACAGTTTTCCACAGCCTTGGATGCCCAATGCTCCGGCAATGAGGAAGCCCAGGATGGCGTATTCCGTCATATGTGCGCCCTTGCGGACAATAAACTGCAACGTATCTTCCACCTGCAATTGTTCTGCTTCTGTCATCTCCGCATAGCCCGGAACGAAGTGCTCTGCGATGAAGGTTACCACCACCCCGCTCTCCTGGGAGGACGCGTCGGCGTTCATGTTGGAATGTAGGAAGATGATGAGCATCCATAGGATGACCAGGATGCGGTAAATCCATGTCTTTTTCATACGATTTCCACCTAATCTCGACATAATTTCCAACGGGCGATGGCTGCAAGGCCGGCGCCATGGGAGAATTCTCCGGATGCCACCAGTTGATCCAACTGTGCTTCTGTGACGGCTTCCATCTTGATTTCCTCTAAGAGTTCCCGACCGTGGGTATCGCTGTCATCGTTGATGTCCACGTCCTCCGGCACGATGATCTCTGCCACGAAGAGGTGGATGGTTTCGTCCGTTGCGCCGAAGCTTGGATATACCACGCCCAGGGAGCGGATGGTCTTCACTTCGCAGCCCGTCTCCTCTTTGACCTCGCGGATGGCGGTATGCTCCGGCTCCTCGCCGTCATCGATGGCGCCGCATGGGAATTCATACTGCCAGGACCGGATGGGATGGCGATACTCCTTCTG
>JAILOI010000021.1 GCA_024690885.1 Lachnospiraceae bacterium | reverse complement strand
CTACTAGCCTTCAACCATGCAACTCCTGCGTGAAAATTCATCCTGCGCTTCTTACCGGTGCTTCCAGCCGCCGACACCGTTCTCTATTAAGAAGTCCTGCAAAACTACTGTACGCATTCACAGTCTTTAACGTGCCTTATTTTACCACAGGAATCCGAAAATCTCAATAAGAAAAAGGAAGCGCCAAGAGTCTACCTCGCGGAAAACATACAGTACCGCAAGCTCACCGCCGTCAAATAAAAAGAACCCCGTATGCATAGGCATACGAGGTTCATCACACGCTTCACAGCCCCAAAATGCCGGACCTGCATTTTTGACTCCTAGCAACAGCTAGGTGGGTTACCGCAATTCAATCATCAGTCGTCCAACGGAGCTTACGCTCTCCAGCAAAGGCTGTTACCTTGGCCTGACATCCGAAAGATAATATAGGGATCCCGTTTAAAGTAAATGTAGGTTCAAAAACTACAGGCGAAATCGAACATTTCAGGTTACATTTATTATACGCGCTATCTGCGACACTTGTCTAGTAGTTTCCTAGTTTCCACCATTCAAAGCATCCAGAATTGTCATCAACAGCTTACTCTGATCCACCGGCTTTAGTAAGTATCCGGCCGGTCGAAGTGCCAGTGCTGCCGCAATCTGAGTACGATCATTGATGCCGGTCAAAAATACAATGGGGGTGTCCTTAAAGTCCGGTTTCTGGCGAATCATCTTCATGGTTTCCGGTCCGTTCATCAATGGCATCTCATAATCTAAGAGGATCAAATCCGGTTTCTCCGCCGATAACATCTCCAGCGCCTTCTTGCCGGAATTGGCCACAACAACCTTGTAGGCTCCGTCCAGAAGGGACTTGATGTTACGAAGCGTACCTGCATCATCGTCCACAACCATGACCTTGTTCAAGAATTCGTCGCCGAAATCTAGATTGAAATCGCCATCCAAGTCCAAATCCAAATCGCCTAACAGTTCATCCAAATCCATTTTCAACTTGTCATCCATGGTCTTGCTCCTTACTGTTCCATAGCGGAAATCATTTGTTGCAAAGTGTCTTTTGCCAAGGATTCATCCAAATCGGTGACCGCTCCTACGAGGGTCGGAATCATGGCATCTACGTTTTCCCCAAACGTGAACTCACGGAGTTTCGCCAGTGCCTTATCACTGCGATCAATATCCATATGATTTAGTGCTTCTACTATTATTTCGGATAATTTTTGCAAAAGCAATAGATTGCCCGGTTTTTTTTCACTTTTGTCTTCTTCTCCGATGTGGAAAACACCCCGTAACTTCTCCGTATAGGAATCCCATTCCTTAATAAATACCGGATGCATCTTTAAGATTACATCCAACTTCTGATCCTTGGCTGCAAACTCCAGAATCTTTGCCGTTCCGGCCAGCGGAATAATACCCACCGTAGCGGCCAGTGATTTCATGGCATGTACTAAAATACGATACTCATCCAGGGCCGCTGCATCCTCCGGATTGGCCGCGAGAGCGTCATACATACCGCTTAGTTTTTTGCTCTGCACCGGAATCAACGTATAGAACTCACCCAGAGATTCCTCTAATAATTCCATACCCGGTAAGTGGAGCCATGCGAAGCTCCAGTCCAAACCATCCACCGCCGGTAAATCCTCCGGCATCTGGGGTCCCTGGTTTGCGCTGCTTGATTCCAATCCCTCCGGCACCTCTTCGATCAATTCCGCTGGCAATGCTTCCCGAATTGCTTCCTCTAACTTTTCAAAGATGATTGGTTTGGAAACAAATCCATCAAATCCGGCCTCAAAATACGCTTCCTTGGCACCGGTCACTGCGTTGGCGGTCAGCACGTAAATTGGGGTATGCTCACACGGAATGCCCTCTAAGGAACGGATATACTGCATGGCCTCCACGCCATCCATCTCCGGCATCATATGATCCATAAAAATCAAATCGAAGTACTCCGTCTTGGCAAACTCGATGGCCTCCGGACCACTGGCTGCTTCGCTGACCTGCATCTTCATTTCCTTCACCAGACTCTTGAATACCCGCCGGTTCATGCTGTTATCATCCACCACCAATACTCTGGCATTGGGCGCACGGAAGCTTCCGGCGGAATGTTCACTCTTGTCTGTGCCCTTGGCACTGGTTGGATCGTATTTCTCGCCCAACGGCGTCGCATCCACAATCTCCTGATCCAAATCAAAGAAGAACTTGGAGCCCTTGCCATACTCACTTTCCACCTGAAGTCGACTGCCCATCAACTCCAACAGGTGCATAGAGATATTCAATCCCAATCCGGAACCTTCCACGTAATGGTTCTTACCCAAATCCAAGCGCTTGTACGCATCAAACAACCGTGGGATATCCTCTTCCTTGATACCGGCACCCGTATCTTCAACCTCGATACGCAGATGAGCAATATTGCCTTCACAGGTACCCAATATGCGGAACCATACCGTTCCCTCATCCGTATACTTTACGGCGTTGGTTAACATGTTGGTGATAATCTGGCGTACCCGTACATCATCACCTTTTAACTTCCGCGGCAGGGAGCGATCCACTTCTACAATCAGGCTTAGATCCGCCACGGATGCACGCTGAATAATCAGATTGTGCAGGTTATGAATCATTGCACCCAACTCGTACTCCACCGGCACAAGTTCCATCTTGCCGGATTCCAACTTGGAAGAATCCAAAATCTCATTGATCAACGCCAATAACGTCTGGCCGGCAGAATAAATATCCGTCGCATATTCTAAAATCGAGCTGTCCTTGCTCTCTCTTAGAATCATCTCATCCATTCCTAACACCGCATTGATTGGCGTTCGAATTTCATGAGACATGCTGGCCAGGAAGTTGGACTTGGCCTTGTTGGCCACCTCTGCCTCATCCTTGGCTTCACGAATCTCCTCATACTGCTGTTCAATGGTGGACAAGGAACGAATCTGTGCAATCATCCATACCAAAAACGTAACAAACAAAATGGATACAATCAGCACATACAAACGGTAATAGGTTCGCTCGTACATCTTGGGTTCCTTATGGAAGTAGAAAACTTCGTCCCGCTCCACATCCCCCGTATATTCGCCCAAAATCTGAATGTGATACGTATAATCCCCATATTTTAATTCCGTTAGAGTGGTACTCTCCAATCCGCTTTGCCGCGACTCCACTATGGTCTCAGGCATTCCTTCGATATAACAGCGTACCATGGGATTGGTCATGGCATAGTTTAAGATGCCCGGGCGAATTACAATTTTTCCGTTGCCGGACGGAATCTGATAGACGCCGTCCACCAATGGAGCCTTTTCTCCATCCACCGTAATCCGGTCCATACAGATAATATAATCAATGATACTGACCCCATAGGTCGCGCGGCTGATGCGACGCACACCATCGGCACAACAAAAATACATATCCGTCGGATCAGACACATTCCATCCATCGGAAGAAAGATGGGTATCCAAACCACGGCTGTAATCCAATAGCAAATACGGATAGTTTTCATTGTTCGCCAATACATCCTCTACGTCTGCCACATATACGCCGGCACTTCCCGTCACCCACAGCTTACCATCGTCTGTCACCATGGCATCGTAGTTATTACTGAACGGGAAGTTGGATAGTCTTGTGATGTTCTTTCCATCATCATAAAAAAGCGCATTACTGGTAATATACAAATATCCCTCACCGCATTTTAAGGCCCGCAGCACAACCAACGACGTCAAGCCGACCCTCTTATTGATATGGTCCACAATCTCGCCACGCTGAATGACATAGATTCCGTCACCATCACTGCACGCCAACAACTTCTCATCATCGGTTTCTAACAGACACATTATTTGCGGTACCTGAAGACCATCCTCTTCCTTAATGGACTGCACCACTTCCCCATCTTTGATGAGATAGAGGCCGTTCATTCCGGCAGCAGCAATGGTGCCATTGGAGAGCTCGATGGCCATCCGGAAACGTTCCGCCGAATCCTCGGACTCGGAACCACCATACACCACAGTCTCTCCGGAAGCCTTCCGTTCAATTAATCCGTAGCCGCCATAGGTACAAATCCACAGACTTCCTCTGGAATCCTTCATAATATGTCGGATACGGGTTCCTTCAAACGGCTTCAACCACTCATAATTCATAATCTGGTTGGTGTAGATATCCTGTACGTACAAGCCGTTATCCGTTCCCATATACAGGTAACAGTCTTCCCGATAGAGACAGTTTACGGTTCCCATGTCAATACCGGAGCGCTTCGTCATATCCGTAAAGATATTGATGGAGAATTTCATTACCCCCTGTTTACCGGAGGTAAACCAGATATTGCCCTGGTAATCCACCAACACATCATTGACGGAACTGTTAAAGTTGGACGTGGATAGATTCCAGAAGTTCCCGGTGTTATCCAAAAATCCCATGCCGTTTTCTGCGCAGATGAAAAATCCGTCAAAAAAGGAGGAATACTGTATTTCATTAATATAGGTCAACTCATCCAGTGTAACGGTCTCTTCCAACAGCAGTTGGCCGTCGGCCAGTCGATAATGCTCCATCACATTGGTGGAAGTGCCCAGCCACAGTTCTCCCGGACTCTCCCAGGCTGCGGAAATATAGAACGCTTCCGGAATATCACAATTTTTTACATAGTTAATTAACTGATCCGCAATCAAAAGCACATGACCATGTTGGCTGACTGCAGCACAGTTGCCTGCTTCGTCGATGGCGAAGTTATTGATATAGTTCAGGGAATCCAGCTGATTATAGACGCCCACACGACCATTGTGTCGGATGACCGCGCTATAGGATACGGTTCCTACAAAGACATTGGCAAAGGGACCTTCTGCAATGGCACGTACTGACTCCACCGGCAAACCATCCGCCACCCCATAGACATAGGCTTTGTCGTTTTGGATATCGTATTTTACGGCACCCATATCATTGGTTCCGATCCACAGATAGCCCTCTTCATCTACACTTAGTTCCGTAATACTGTTGACGTTATTGGCCACGTCCACCTGCTCAAATTTTCTTCCATCAAATCGGTAGAGACCGGAATAGCCACCCACCCAGATGTAACCATCCGGCGTCTGGGCAACCGCATTGATTTCGGAGGAATAGAGGCCATCGGAAGAGTCAAATACCGTTGCCGCATACTCTTCCGTACTATTCCGCTTCTGTAATTCAATCGCTTCCACCGAGAAGGCCGGAAGCATAAGTCCTGCCACCAGAAGTAGAATCAGTGCCGTCGTTCCAAACAGTTTCGGGAACTCATGCATCTCCGCAAACAGCATAAAGCTTCCGATCAGGGACATGGCAACCACCACGCCTACCACCTTGTCCGGGAAGTTTACCAGCATCTCCCCTAAGAAGGTAGGAAGCACCGGAATCTGGTTCACCGAATTAATCCATTCCACCAGGGCATCTCCCCAGACATTACCCACTTCTCCATGAAAGAAGATCAGATTGGTAATACTTGAAAGTACCGCGGATATCAGATTGGTATTCATTGACATAGCAAACACACGGTATGCATTTAACTTGTTTCCATGCGGAAACGAAACGCCCACCGCAAATCCGACGCCCAATCCCACCGGAACATAATACAGGGATTGGGTATCTAATACGCCCAGTAATAGCGGTGTGCCGGCGCCAACCAGCATGCCGCCAAAGGGTCCCAGCAGAATTCCGGCCAAAAACGTGCCCGCAGAATCCGCCCAAATCGGCCAATTGTATTGCATTGATATCATGCGCCCCGCTGCATTTAACAGGATGGAAAACACTATAATTAAAGTGGATGCCATCGATATCGGGAACTTCCATTGCTCAATCTTCGCTTTCATAGTCGTACCCACGTTATGCTTTGTTTTTTAGTGCCTCTTTGATTTCATGTTTATTTGCATACATCCGCTCATCTGCTCTCTGATACAGCATCTCTATGGATGTATCCCCATCTCGATTATAAAAACTATATCCGGCTGCTGCGGTTACTTCCTCATGGAATACCTGCTGATGGGATTCGGAAAAAACAAAAATCTCATTGCGCAGCCGCATCAAATCGTCATCGATTTTCGAGGAAAAACAGTTCCGCAACAAGATACAAAACTCATCTCCACCGACGCGATAGGTATTTCGCTTGCCAAACACTTTGACCAGTGCTGTCGCCACTCCCTTAATCAGGGCATCCCCCGCCTGATGTCCATAGGCATCATTCACCTTCTTTAGGTTATTGACATCTACCACCACCAAAGCAAAATCTTCCATGTTCTTCCGACAAGTTTCAAAGATTCCTTCCGAATCCCGCTTATAAGCTGCTTTATTATTCACACCGGTCATTGCATCCGTATAAGCCAAATCACTCATATTCAGCATGGACTCCTGCATCTTGATTTTCATTACCCGGAAGGCAGAAGCCAATTGTCCAAACTCATCCGGCCCGGCAAAGGTAATGGGTGTACTTAAATCTCCCCTGGACATACGCTCTGCCACCAGGGTCAATTCCTTCAGCGGACGGGTCATATGCCGCACCACAATAATGGTTAATAACGCTGCCACGAACGCAACCGCTATTGCTACCAAAAATCCTCGAATCACCATGGCATAGACCGGTTTTAATACTTCAAGTTCCCGCACCACCGTTCCCATTCGCATGTGGTTTCTAAGGGTGGTATAGGTAAACCATAGGCGATCTCCCTCTATTTCCCAAATACCATTATTGCTGTCCATGCTACTATCAAATATATAATCCACCGTCGGAAGGTACGCTTCTGGAATGGCATCATAGGTCATGCCCTCCGGATGCGACGGATGGTACAACACTTCCCGCTCCGGAGATAGCAAGAAACCAAAGCCGCTGTCATATAGCCTCACATCTGCTGTCAATTCCCGGAAGTATTCCAATTCCATATCCATACCAACCACAGCCACACACGTATCGTTTAGATACAGTGGAATGGTATATGAGATGACCTTGGTATGATACGGAATGTAGTAGAAGGGGTCAATCCAGCCTGCCGTTCCACGTTCCACACTGGTGTAATACCAATCTCCCACTCCCACTTCCACATCTTCCGGAGTTCCCACCGGTGCAATGGTTCGATTCAGTTCTTCCGCATTTTTTACATAAAAAGTGGTATTTTCCGAATAAGGGAGCCGATCATCAAAATACACGTAACTGGCGATGACACCCTCGGTATTTTCCACCGTATTCATGCACATCCCGGACAACATCTGCCGATAAGTTTCCTGCTGCTTTTCATCCGTTAAAATATCAGCACGATGCTGCAATCCATACTCTGCCTGTTCATGAAGAATCTGTACGGACATTTCCGCACGTTGCAGGGCATTATCCATCGCTTCCGCGCGAATATATGTCTGGTCCTGCAACATGATTTCCACATCTTCTACACGCAACCGATACATCAAACCAATGCTGGCCACTTCCAATACCATCACGGTAAAAAACACCAATAAGACCACGAGGGCAATCAGTCGCGTTCGAAACGACCTTACTTTCATACTGCCTCCTATTGTGTGAGCTGTTCTAATTCCGCCTGGGCCGCCTGCAGACCTTCTTCCGCAACCACGTCACCATTTAAAATTTGTTTCATGTGTCCGCCTAAGATATCCAGAAACTCATCCCAGTTCGACATAATCGGTCGATACTGCCCGGATTCCAAGGCGGTACAAATTGCCTCATAATCCGGATGTATTTTCAAAACATCCGGGTCCGTCAAGGTCGAATAACGGCACGGAACGCCGCCCACCCCTACGGTTGCCTTCTGTACCTCAGGATCCATCAAATATTCTAGGAGCGCCACGGATAACTCCTTATGCCGACTGGTTTCTGCCACTCCCAAGGTCCATATGCCATACACGTTGGAATTATAAGAAGCAGCCTCCGGGAAGGATCGTCCCGTCAAGGCGCAAAATCCCACCTTGTCCGAATCCACTTCGGCATACCATCCCGGCCAACCGATGGCCATGGCAGCTTCTCCGCTTTCCAATTCCGCCAGCAACGCGCCTTTTTCCATAGCTGCACCTGTGGCCGTCAGTTCCTGATAATAGGTCATAGCATAAGTGAAGTACTCGTCGTTTAAAATCGGTTGATTGTCTTCATCCACCACCCAGGAACCAAAGGACAATAAGATAGGCAAAAAATCCACCACTAAATTATTGTTGGTATCGCCACGATATAGGAATCCATGCTTACCTTGCGCCTGCGCCGCCTGACAGATGGCGGTGACATCACTTAAGGAATGAATGCCGGACGCGTTATAACCGGCTGCCTGTAACAGGTCCCGATTGTACATCAACACCGTAACATTGCCGTAATAAGGTGCCAGATAGACAGAACCCTCATGATATGCAATTTCCGTGGTTGCCGGAATGATATCACTATCTAGGATATATCCACAATCCGAGAGATTGGTTAGAATACCATCCGTAGTAAATTCTGCCATCCAGGAACCATCCACCATACACAAATCCACAGAGCCCGGACTGTCCTTGCTCTCTGCAATGGTGTTGTGTAAGTCTTCTTCCGACAGTTCCACCACATGACAAGTCACCTGGTGTTCTTCTTCAAAATCCGCCAGGCATGATTTCACAACTTCACTGTAAGTGCCCTCACGAAGTGCGAGGTTTAAGACGGTCTTACCCCCGATTGTTGTTCCCTCTTTTCCACAACCGGTCAAAGTACCTATAAGACATGCAATCACAAGTAAAACCCTGAATTTTTTCATAAGCGCCTCCCAGCAGGTTTCACTCCGTTTTCCCCTTTGAACCCCATATGTTCCCAATTGAAAGTATGAAATATACTTAGACAACGTAATTATACCATTCCCTCCCATGGATTTCGAGGAATTTATCTGATTTTTTAAATACTATTCTGATTAATTTTGACTTTTCTAACTACTTTTATGAAAATAAGCAAAAAAGACTGCCGCAGAAATCTGCGACAGTCCAAATTCTTATACGTTGTTAAATATTAGAGCTGTGGACCAGCTGCAACCAATGCCTTACCGGCATCGTTGGTCTCATACTTCTTGAAGTTCTTCTGGAAACGAGCTGCCAAATCCTTAGCCTTCTCATCCCACTCAGAAGCGTTCGCATAAGTATCGCGAGGATCCAAGATTCCGCTATCAACACCAGGAAGCTCGGTAGGTACTTCGAAATCGAAGTAAGGAACCTTCTTGGTTGGAGCGTTCTTGATGTCACCGTTTAAGATTGCATCGATGATTCCACGAGTATCCTTAATGGTGATACGCTTGCCGGTTCCGTTCCATCCGGTATTTACTAAGTAAGCCTTAGCGCCGGACTTCTGCATCTTCTTCACCAACTCCTCAGCGTACTTGGTAGGATGTAACTCCAAGAATGCCTGGCCGAAGCAAGCAGAGAAGGTAGGGGTAGGCTCAGTAATTCCACGCTCGGTACCTGCTAACTTAGCGGTAAATCCGGACAAGAAGTAGTACTGGGTCTGCTCAGGTGTCAGAATAGATACTGGAGGAAGTACTCCAAATGCATCAGCAGACAAGAAAATTACGTTGTCAGCTGCAGGACCGGAAGACTTCTTGTTCACGTTCTGAGCGATCTTCTCGATGTGCTCGATTGGATAAGATACACGTGTATTCTCGGTAACGCTCTTGTCATCGAAGTCAATCTTGCCATTGGCGTCAACGGTTACGTTCTCTAATAATGCATCACGACGGATTGCATTGTAGATGTCCGGCTCAGATTCCTTATCCAAACCGATAACCTTAGCGTAGCATCCACCCTCAAGGTTGAATACGCCGTCATCATCCCAACCGTGCTCATCATCACCGATGAGAAGTCTCTTAGGATCGGTAGAAAGTGTGGTCTTACCGGTTCCGGACAATCCGAAGAAGATTGCGGTATGCTCACCGTTCATATCGGTATTTGCGGAGCAGTGCATGGAAGCCATACCCTGTAATGGAAGGAAGTAGTTCTGCATAGAGAACATACCCTTCTTCATCTCTCCACCGTACCAGGTATTCAAGATAACCTGCTCACGGCTGGTTACGTTGAAAAGTACTGCAGTCTCGGAATTTAATCCCAATTCCTTGTAGTTATCAACCTTAGCCTTGGAAGCAGTATATACAACAAAGTTCGGAGTGAAGTTTGCTTCTTCTGCTGCGGTAGGCTTGATGAACATGTTACGTACGAAGTGTGCCTGCCAAGCTACTTCCATAATGAAACGAACTGCAAGACGAGTTCCTTCATTGGCGCCGCAGAATGCATCTACTACATAAAGCTTCTTGCCGGATAACTCCTTGATTGCAAGATCCTTACAAGCATCCCAAGCTTCCTTGGTTGCTGGATGGTTGTCGTTTGGATATTCCGGAGTGGTCCACCATACGGTGTCCTTAGACTTATCATCCATAACGATGAACTTGTCTTTCGGGGAACGTCCGGTATAAATACCTGTCATAACGTTCACTGCGCCAAGTTCCGTTTCCTGACCCTTGTCAAATCCGGTCAAGCTTGGATCTGTCTCATCCTTGAATAACTGCTCATAAGATGGGTTGTAAATTACTTCAGTTGCTCCTGTAATACCATACTGTGATAAATCAATGTTTGCCATATAGTATCCTCTCCTTACTTTATATATTGTATTTTGATCAGATGGGTTCACCTGACTTGGTAACAAAACAATTACCACCAATTAATATGATAAGTTTCCGTCATTTTTTTGTCAATAAAAAGCACCCTTATTTGTATTTGTAAAAATACACAAATCTACCTGTCTTTTCCACGTGAACATTTGTATTTATACCGAAAACATTTGCTTGTATTCAGTGCACCTTTTTGATAGAATACAACTATTGGAAAAAAGAAACTAGACTGTTTTAAGGAGACATTCAATGTCAAGCAATACCATTTACAGCAAGATTACGCCACAGATTGAGAAGCTGGCGCAATTATCGAAGGAAGCTTCCTTCATTGAGCCGGAGCTGTATTCTGAGTACAACGTCAAGCGCGGTCTTCGTGACTTGGACGGTTCCGGTGTGTTGGTTGGAATCACCAACATTTCTGAAGTCAACTCCCGTCGTATGATCGACGGCAAGATGACTCCCATCGATGGCGAGTTATTCTATCGCGGTTACAATGTACAGGAAATCGTTAAGAAACAAGATATGTCCAACCACTTCGGTTTCGAGGAATGCACCTATCTTCTGCTTTTTGGCAAACTCCCAAACAAGGAAGAGATGGATGAATTCAAGAAGCTGTTAGCAAAGTACCGTAGCCTGCCGCATACCTTCGTACGTGATGTCATTATGAAGAAATCCTCGAAGGATATGATGAACACCTTGGCACGAAGCGTATTAACCCTGTATTCCTATGATGAGAACCCGGAGGATACCTCCGAGGAGAACGTGTTGCGTCAGTGTTTACAGCTGATTGCCATGTTCCCACTGCTCTCTGTCTATGGATATCAGGCATATCGTTATTACCATTTGAATGACAGTTTGATTATTCATCATCCGAAGCCAGGCTACTCCACGGCTGAGAACATTTTGCATTGTCTGCGTGACGATTCCAAGTTTACTCCATTGGAAGCCAAACTTTTGGATGTTGCCTTAATTCTTCATATGGAACATGGTGGCGGTAACAATTCCACCTTTACCACCCATTTGGTATCCTCTTCCGGAACCGACACCTATTCTGCCATTGCAGCAGCCATCGGTTCATTGAAGGGACCGAAGCATGGTGGTGCCAACCTCAAGGTTGTTAAGATGTTTGATGATATGAAGCAACAGGTATCCGATTGGACCAGCGAGGAAGAAGTGGGTGCATACCTTCGTGCACTTCTTCATAAGGAAGCCTTCGACAAGGCCGGCTTGATCTATGGTATCGGTCATGCCGTATACTCCAAGTCCGATCCACGTGCGGTTACGTTCAAGGGCTTCGTTGAGAAGCTTGCTGTGGAGAAGGGATACGAGAAGGAATTTGCACTCTATTCTATGGTAGAGAAGCTAGCTCCACAGATCATTGCCGAAGAGCGCAAGATGTACAAGGGTGTCAGCCCGAACGTAGACTTCTTCTCCGGTTTTGTATATCAGATGCTTGGTTTACCACTGGAGTTATATACTCCAATCTTCGCCATCGCGCGTATCTCCGGATGGGCTGCGCACCGTATGGAAGAGATTTGCCAGCACAACAAGATTATGCGTCCGGCTTACATGACGGTAGCACCACATCATGAATATGAAGATATGGATAATCGATTCTAAAAAAAGCAATCCACCTAGGTGGATTGCTTTTTTCTTACTCATTTACCTTCTGTTTTGCACATCGTTCCTGATCTCTGCGCCATTCCGCCCGTCCCTTAATCAACGATGCGGTTCCAAGCGCCACAAACAACGCGGCCACGGCCAAAACCAGCACAAATACATTGCGATCCTGCTGATGCCGAATCAGCACGCCCCCAATTAGCGCACAGATCGCAGTTGCGTAGTATAAGATACTCACTGCTTTATTGCTCATATGTTTTCCCCCTGCTTCAAGTACAACTTCTAGTTTCCTCTTTATCATCCTACTTTTCACCACTTTTTTCAATCATTTCAACTATGAGTTTACAAATTTTTTTACAATTTTTATATAAAATCCTATTGACATCTTTGTATTAATGTATTACTGTATTATTGTACCAAGCGGTTAATACAATAATACATACGAAAGGAGATCTTTATTATGCCTTGGAATCTTGATTCAGATCGTCCGATATTCGTTCAGATTGTAGAGCATCTTCAGTATGACATTGTGTCGGGTGTATATGCTCCCGGCCAGAAGCTGCCAAGTGTTCGCGACCTTGCAGCAGTTGCCTCTGTCAATCCAAACACGATGCAACGCGCGTTAAGCGAGTTAGAACGTGATGGTTATATGCATTCTGAACGAACCAGCGGTCGCTTTATTACGGAAGACACCCACATGATTGATGAATTGAAGACAAGATTAGCAACCGCCCAAATCAATGAGTTCCTTCCACGGATGGAGCGCTTGGGCTTGACCAAAGAAGAAATTTTAAACCTCGTGGAACAGAGTATAAAGGAGTAATTACATGAGTAAATTAGTTGATATTAAGGGGTTAACCAAAATTTACGAAGCCACCACTGCTCTCTACAACGTAAATTTGGAATTAGAAGGTGGACACATCGTGGGGCTGTTAGGTCCCAACGGAAGCGGCAAAACCACAATGATCAAAATCTTATGCGGTTTGTTACATCCTTCCGCAGGCACTGTAACCGTCGACGGACATGAAATCGGTGTCGATACCAAGCGTGTCATCTCTTACCTGCCGGACCAGACCTACCTCGACGGTAATATGTCCATCCAGGACACCATTCAATTGTTCGTAGATTTCTATCCCGACTTTGACCCGAACCGGGCCTTTGATATGTTAAACAGCTTAAATATCAATCCGGCTGCACGCCTTAAAACCCTCTCGAAAGGTAACAAAGAGAAGGTACAGTTAATTCTGGTGATGAGCCGCCGCGCAAAGCTCTACATCTTAGATGAGCCAATCGCAGGGGTTGATCCGGCTGCCAGAGATTATATCTTGAACACGATTATTTCCAACTACGATCCGGAAGCAACCATTATCATCTCCACCCACTTAATTTCCGATGTGGAGAAAATTCTAGATGATGTCATCTTCCTTCAGTTTGGACAGATTGCGTTACACGCAACCGTAGATGAGATTCGCAGCAAAGAAGGAAAATCCGTAGATGCACTGTTTCGGGAGGTATACAAATGTTAGGAAAGTTAATGAAACACGAGTTTATCGCTACGTGGAAAGTATTTGTTTTATTAGATGTTGTGATGATTCTCGCCGGTATCATTGCAGGTTTGGTTGCTTATAACCTGCCATTGTTTGAGGAATGGCCGGATCCATTGATTGCAGTTTTAACCTTGGGCTTCTTTGGTTTTATTTTCTTATTGGTTGCATGCGTGGTTCTAACCTTCGTATATATCGTGGTGCGCTATTACAAGAGCCTATATACCCATGAAGGTTATTTGACCTTTACCTTGCCGGCTACCACTACGGAAGTGCTTTCTTCTAAGATGATCACTTCCATGATTTGGCAAATCCTGTGTGCACTTTCACTGTTCCTTGGACTGATTGCCTTGGCAACCGGATTCATCGGATTGGGTTCACGCGCCGGTGACATCGATATGGGCCCATTGTATGCGGAGGTGTACTCCAATTTCTGTGATATGTTTGGATTTGATAACATTGGACGACTGGTTCTGTACCTGGTTTCTTGCATTGCCGGCATGGCCTTCAATCTGTTGACCTTTTTCCTGGCCATCACTTTGGGGCAGTTATGGCAGCAGCATAAGGTACTCGGTTCTGTCATCTTCTACTTTATGATTCGATTTGTACTTGGTATTATCGGTCTGTTCATTACATTAGGAAGCGGAACCTTCCGGATGCTTTTAGACAATGTGGACCTCTCCTCTGCAGAGTACTTCCAACGTGTATTCTCTCAAGGTCTGGTGAGCAACTTGATTCTTGGAGCCATCTTCTACTTCTTATGCATCTTCGTAACCAACCGTCGATTAAATTTAGATTAAAAAAAAGCCACCTCATTGTGATATGCTCCCTGTCAAGTAGACAGGATAAATATCTAAAATGAGTGTTCAGAGAATGACCATACTTCGTATGAGGTATGGTCATTTTTCTATGCACACCATTTCTCTTTGTATTTATTGATTCGCTTGTTTTCTGGAATAGGATATTCTGTAGGATTTACAGCGGATAAAGCTTCCATTCTTACTTCAAGCGGAGTTTTACAGTTATAGCGTTCTTGTATGCGTTCTTCTGCATAAAACCTTAGATAATCTTTGATTGCAAATCTCAGAGAGGCTTCGTCTATGATTTCATATAAAGCATACATCTCTGATTTGATGATTCCCCAAAAACCTTCTGTTGGCCCGTTATCAATGCAATGACCCACTCTCGACATTGATTGTTGCATTCCTTGATTATCAAGTTTTCTTTGAAAGACTTTACTTGTATATTGAAAACCTCTATCAGAATTATGCCGAATTCGGGATAATACTGACTATACCGAAGAAAATACTATGCCGAAGTTTTTGTTTAATGCCAGAAGATAAGCTGTTTTTATCGCAATCTTCGGCATAGTATTGGCATCAATCCAGTGAGTATAGAAGCTTTTTAATTGCGGGTTTCTTCCAGATTTTTCCGTCATCAGCAAAAGCTGGTGCAGCTTTGTTCATGGCTTCACTCATCATTTCCAGTGTAGCAAATGCGTAGAAACCAGATGTCGTCGACATACTTTCGTGGCCAAGAAGCTGCATTATGAAAGGAAGTGGTACACCATTCCTATACAAATCCATAGCCTTGGTTTTGCGAATCAAGTGACAATGCACATCGGGTGGGACATCGACACAGGTTTTTCGTGCCCTATCGGCCGCTGTTTTTAGTACAAGACTAATACTGTCCGTAGAAAGAGGGTGAGGAATACCATCAAATCTGCTGTAAAATAAAGGCCCTTCTTCCATATCAGGATGAAATTCTTTTAAATAGTGATTGAGATGAGTAACAGTTTTCTTCATAATCGGTACATTCCTGGTTTTACGGCCTTTTCCAATAAGAGTAACAAAAGGGTTGGCTACATCTAAATGAAGCGATGAAACCTTTAAATCTGCTAATTCCTGGACTCTTGCAGCAGTGTCATACAGAAGTATCAAAAGCATTCTGTTACGCCTATGCTTAGCGGTTTTTGTGTCATATGCGCCAAGTATAGCCTTAGTTGCAGCAGGCTGAAGATACTCAATAGGCTTTTTCTCTTATTTGACTTTTTTGATTGTGCAGACATCATTATAGATTCCTCTTAGCTCGAAATCTTCGTCGCCACAGTATTTGAGGAATGAGCGGATTGCAGTAAGCTTTAGATTTATGGTTTTAGGAGAATACTCCTTGGCCGATAACCATCCGACAAAATCTTTTACATTGGTTCTGTTAAATGCATCAAATGTTACATTACCTTCCTTGAGGTTCTTCTCGCTTTCAAGGAAAGTAAGAAATGATAAAAGCGACTGTTTGTAGGTTTCAACTGATTTATCCGACATATTTCGTACTGCAGGCATATAATCATGAAGATATGCCCGTGCCATGAGCCAGAAATCCTTGTCTTTCTTCCTTTTATATTTCATCGATGTCCACCTCCGGAAGTAAGTCTTCAGTAGGAAAGGCCATTTCCTGATATACAGGGAAGAAGTCAGGAATCAGATGTATGTAGTAATAGGTGCTCTCAAGTGATGAGTGTCCCATGTATCGCATGAGATAAGGAAGCATGGCATGGATATCATTGCCCTCAGTTGACCAGCGCATGATATTTGCACAGGCAAAATGGTGCCGAAAGTCATATGCTCTTGGGTTTACCTTTCCATCTCTCTTTAACCCTGCAGCTAGCCATATATCGCGAAAGTTAGCTAATAGTGCGGTAGATGAACAAATG
>JAILOI010000005.1 GCA_024690885.1 Lachnospiraceae bacterium | reverse complement strand
AACAGCTCCAACTGCATCTGCAATCTCACGGAACTTCTTAAAGTCGATCGCTCTCGCATATGCGGAAGCACCTGCAATAATCATCTTCGGCTTGCACTCCTTAGCAAGGCGAAGTACTTCGTCATAGTCGATGAAACCTTCGTCGTTGACTCCGTAAGGTACGATGTTGAAGTACTTACCGGAGAAGTTGACCGGGCTTCCGTGGGTCAGATGTCCGCCGTGGTCTAAGCTCATACCCATGATGGTATCGCCAGGCTCACATACGGCAAACTGTACGGCCATATTGGCCTGCGCGCCGGAATGTGGCTGTACGTTCACGTATTCAGCGCCGAATAACTTCTTGGCACGCTCGATTGCTAAGTTCTCCGCAATATCAACAATCTCACATCCGCCGTAGTAACGCTTACCCGGATATCCTTCTGCATACTTGTTGGTCAGTACGCTGCCCATGGCAGACATAACGGCCGGGCTCACCCAGTTCTCGGATGCGATCAACTCGATGTGCTCGGACTGTCTGGCATATTCTTTCTCGATGACCTCTGCAATAGCAGGATCTGTGTTCTTGATGTCGTCAAGTGTGTACATGTTTCTTTTCCTTCCTTTTCCTTACAATATTACAATATTTCTATACCAAGATGCCCTGGTTCTCTTTGGTTGCCTTCTCATGCACCTTCTTCGCCTTCTTCGGCTTATTGGAATAATCTTCCTTCTTGTGACGATTCTTGATGTGTAATTTCATTAAGAACCAAAGCTCGGTTGCTAAGCATACGGAAGAGTATGTTCCCACGATAACACCGGCCAATAACGGAAGTGCAAACTCACGAATGGAAGATACACCTAAGATCAACAGCATCAATACCGTGATGGCTGTGGTAAAAGATGTACTCAAAGATCTACTCAAAGTGTTGGTCAAGCTGGTGTTACAAAGCTCGGTCAACTCCTCACGATTGAAGGAAGTTCTACCTGCCATGCTCTCACGAATACGATCGAAAATAACGATGGTATCGTTGATGGAATAACCGATAACCGTCAACATACATGCAATGAATGCACTACCGACCGTAATCCGGGCCAATGCATACAATGCAAGTACCACCAATACGTCATGGAACAATGCGATGACTGCACTGCTTGCAAAACGTAAATCCTTGAAGCGAATCCAAATGTAAACAAGCATCAGAAGAACTGCTACCAATACTGCGATAATGGACTGTCTACGCATCTCTCCGCTGACGGTAGAACTGATATTCTCGCTGGAGATGTGATCCTCGGCAACTCCGAAGTTTTTCTCCATAGCGGCATTAAACTCTTCACGCTTCTCTAATGGTAAGGTCTTGGTCTTGAAGATGACGGTGTTGCCACCATCTACCTTCTGAACCTGGATGTCGTTGTCTCCGGTTACATCGGAAATAATCGGAACAATCTGGCCATCAATCTCCTCCAGGGAGTACTCCTGGTCAAAGGTTACGGTCGTGGATGTACCACCCAAGAACTCCAAGCTGTAGTTCAAGGCACGATCACCCATTGCACCGTGTGCAACCATCGCAATGATGCCGGCACCAATTACAACAATAGACAATGCAAAGAAGATAGCCTTCTTGCCGATGAAATCGATCAGCTTAAATGCTTTCGCCTTGCCGTATGCCTTCGGAGAAGTAACTCCGATTGCAAGGAATGCCTTCATCAACAAACGTGTGATTAACAATGCGGTAAACATGGATAATACAACACCCAGTGCCAGGGTTACTGCAAATCCCTTAACGGTACCGGATCCTAATACACCCAAAACAGCAGCTGCAATCAATGTTGTAATGTTACCATCAACGATTGCGCTCATTGCCTTGTGGAAACCGGTCTCTACTGCGGCCTTCACATTCTTGCCTGCTGCAACTTCCTCACGAATACGTGTGAAGATAATAACATTCGCATCCACTGCCATACCGATGGAGAGGATGATACCTGCAATACCCGGCAAGGTCAGTGTGACATCAAATAAGAATAAAATAGAAATTGTTAATACGGTATATAACGCCAAAGCCAGGGAAGCAATGAATCCCGGGAATAAATATACAGCGATTAAGAATACCATAACCAAAGCTAAGCCGATGGCTGCTGCCTTAAAGCTGGTAGATAACGCATCACTACCCAACTGTGCGCCTACGACCTCAGACTGGATTTCTTCCAATTCAATATCCAATCCACCGATACGGATATAGGAAGCCAACTTCTCAGCTTCTTCGAAGCTTGCCATACCTTCGATGACTGCCTCGCCACCATTGATGGCTTCGTTGACACGTGGTACACTGACAAACTGTCCATCATAGTAGATACCGATGGTCTCGCCTGCTTCTGCAGCCTTTGCAGTAGCATCTGCAAAAATCTTAGCTCCATTGGAAGTAAAGCTCAGTGCAACCACCGGCTCAGAAGCGTTGGTGGTCTGATTGGTCCGATACTTCGCATCAGAGCTTGCCACATCGGAACCGGTTAATACAACGGATCCGTTGTCGATCAATGTCTGAATATCGGAGGATAACTCGTAAGCTCCGGTTGCCTGGTTGTAAGAGTAATTGGTGTTACCCTCACTGTCGGTCTGTGTGATGAAATACAAGGTACCCGGTGTTCCCAAAGCTTCCAACAATGCGTTGGCATCATGGACACCCGGAATCTCTACGGTGATTCGACGATCACCTACCTGGTAAACGCTTGCTTCTGTTGTAGAAGCCTCATCACCCAAATCGTTCTCAATACGCTGCTGTAACTTCAGGATGGTATCTGCCATCTGCTCGTCGGTAGGAGTTTTTCCTACAGCCTCGTATGTAATGCTGACACCACCGGCCAAATCCAAGCCTAATTTCAAGCTGTCTTCGTCCCCTCGACCGGTAGCAGATATTACGGTACTTGCATAGTATCCCAACAATCCAAGGATTAAAACGAATACTACAAGGATTGCAATACCATGTCCTCTCTTCATTCCCTTCATCTCGTGTTCTCCTGTTCTTTACAATATGTGCACCCCGTTATTCCGCGGTTGCTGCCTGAATCATAATTGCGCACTCGATACGCTTCTTCTGCAATTCACAGCCCAAATCATAAGAGCCGCGAATATCACCGGTGAAATTGTAAGCATTGGCTGCACATCCACCGCTACAGTAAAACTTCGCAAAGCAGTCTCGGCATTTCGGACGGCTGTACACATTGCATCCCTTGAACTCGGTCTGCATATCGGTATTGGTGATACCGGTCCATACATCGCCCATCTTGAATCCGTCGGTTCCTACGAACTGATGGCAAGGATACAACTCACCCGTTGGGGTCACTGCCATATATTCCGTTCCCGATCCACATCCACTCAAGCGCTTGTAAACACAAGGGCCGCCTTCCAGGTCAATCATGAAATGGAAGAATGTGAAATCACGATCCGTTCCGTGACGCTTCACCATCTCAGCTGCCAGCTTGTCGTATTCTTCGAACAGCTTCGGCAAGTCTTCGTCTCTAAGTGCGTAATCATCCGTTGGCTGAGCCACAACCGGCTCAACGGAAATCAATTTGAAGCCCAAGTCTGCCAAGTGAAGGACATCCTTGGAGAAATCCAAATTGTTATGTGTAAAGGTACCGCGTGCATAATACTTCTGCTGTCCGCGGCTCTCTGCAAACTTCTGGAACTTCGGAAGAATCACATCATAACTTCCGGCTCCCTTCTGGAATGGACGCATCTTGTCGTGAATTTCCTTACGACCATCGATACTTAATACGACGTTGTCCATCTCCTTGTTTGCGAATTCCATAATTTCATCGGTTAAAAGCACTCCGTTGGTGGTTAAGGTAAAACGGAAATGCTTCTCGTGGTGTTTCTCCAGTTCTCGACCATAGGCCACCAGGTCCTTGACCACCTGGAAGTTCATCAGCGGTTCTCCACCGAAGAAATCCACTTCCAGATTTCTACGATTACCGGAATTGGCAACCAAGAAATCCAATGCCTGCTTGCCCACTTCATAAGACATCAATTCTGCCTTCTTACCGTGGTATAGGCCCTCTTCCGCAAAACAATACTTACAGGATAAGTTGCAGGCATGGGCAATGTGTAAGCACAATGCCTTGACTACGGTTGGGCGCTTGGTATAATCGATAACCCGGTCCTCGTACTCGTCCTTGGTAAACAAGGATCCGTCCTCTACTAACCCGGTAATCTCATCGTATGCTTCCTCCATCTCCTTACGGTCGATGTCGGGATACTTCGCAGCAACCTGTGAAATCACAGTTGCGCGGTCATGATCCTCATAGAGAGCAATCATGTCATAGCTTACTTCATCAACGACATGGATTGCTCCACTATTTATATCCATGACGATGTTATAACCATTGTTTTTGTACTGGTGAATCAAAGTACAAAACCTCTCTTTCTACTGCCTAATAACGTGGAAATGACCGAAGGAAACTTCCTTCGGTCTTATATCTTCCAAAATACAATGCTACAGAAGCTTATTTATTATTTTCGCAGCTCTGGTTTCCAACCGTACAAGAAGTCTTGCATGCAGACTGGCAAGAGGTCTGGCACTCACCACATCCACCCTTCTTTACAGTGTTCTGAAGTCTCTTAGTGTTCAAAGTCTTTACGTGCTTCATATGTGAATCTCCTTTTCTACGAATTTACTTTTCATAAATATCTGCAATCATAATAGATTGCCTTGGTATTATACCATAGAACGCCAGGCAAGAAAACTGTTTTTTATTCTGCTTCTGACGTTGAAACGGTGATATTGGCGCTGTCCTTACAGAACTCCACCGCCTTGTTGGCCAATGCAATGTTCTTCAGGTATAACTCGCCGATTTCTGCGGTAGAACCATAGTTTAGGTACAGGCTCTCCTCCGTAACACCCTCGTTGTTTCCCAAGTACTCCTTGAGATAATCGTCGAAGTCCTCGGATTCCAGCTCCAAGCCCTCGGTCTCTGCGATGGCTAAGAAAATCATCTCCGTATCCAGATTGGACTTCACCTGTTCTTCGACGTAACTGCGATAATCCGCTACGGTTGCGCCGTCCATGGAAGTATCCTTGGCCCAGGCCGCATCCAATTCTGCCACAGTGCTCACACCAAACTGCTTCATCATAAGACGAATGTAGTCATCACTTCTTGCGGATACCACCGCCTCCGGATAGGAGTTGATCTTCGCATTGGTCTTCACCTGCTCGATGACTGCCATACGGCAATCCTGGTTATAAGTTTCATCCAGGTTCTCCTGGTATGCCGTCTTGGCGGATTCTAGGAATTCTTCCACCGTATCCTGGCCAAAATTCTCGGATACATACGCATCCGTCAACGTCTCATAGGATGCATGTCCACAGATATAGTTGATCTGGAAGCGGAATACCACCTGCTTACCGGCTAAGTTTGGCGCCTGATAATCCTCCGGGAAAGTGACATCGCAATCGACTACATCTCCCACCTTGGCTCCTGCCAAGCCGGAAGAAAATCCATCAATGTAGCTTCCGCCACCCGGTGTAGAATTGCCGGCGATGTCCAATAACACATTCTGGGCTGCGCCGCCGTCGAAGGCTTCTCCGTCCAGATATCCGGTGTAATCCACATTAACAATGGAATCCTCCGCTACCTCTGTCTGACTCTCGTCCTTGTAGTAGCTGTCAGCACCGGTCCCAATCATCTTGTTATTCACGTAATCTACCAGTCCCTGTTCGGAGTACTCGTACTCCCCACTGACAGTTACATCCAATCCACTGTAGTCTCCTAAGGTGACATAATCCAAAGCCTTATACTGAAAGTCTTTGATGTTTGCTTCCCCCAGCTCCTCTGACGCTGTTGTCTCTGTTGTCTCTGCTGTTTCCTTGGTGTCGGCTGCCTTCTCCTCGGTTTTCTCTTTACCGCAAGCTGCCATGGATACCACCATTACTGCGCATAAAAGCAGTGCCATCCGTCTCTTCATCATTCATATTCTCCTAACCCGCGACGCAATTGTCGCGACTTGGTCATTCTACCATATTTCATTGATTTTTAGTAGCCGAGATGTTAAAATAACAGGCGTCGTAATAAGGAGGGAATTTTATGTTATTAGTTACTGTACCGACATCCGTGATTGTATTGTTAATTGTCACAGCTATCGTTGTAGCAGTTACGATTATCTTATATCGTCTTGGCAAGAAAACCGAAGCTCGTCAGGCTGAGCAGAACGAGCAGATTCAGAAAGCAGCTCAGACTGTGAGCATGTTGATTATCGATAAGAAGCGTCTTCGTATCAAGGAATCCGGGCTTCCACAGCAGGTCATCGACCAGACCCCTTGGTATGCCAAGCGTTCCAAGATGCCAATCGTTAAGGCCAAGGTTGGCCCACAGATCGTAAACTTGATTTGTGATGCGGAAGTATTCGAAACCATTCCGGTGAAGAAAGAAGTGAAGGCAACCGTTAGTGGTCTTTACATTGTAGGAGTGAAGGGAGCTCACGGTAAGTTAGAAGCCCCGGAACAGAAGAAGCGCGGTTTACGTGCTTGGGCTACCCGCAAGATGAAAGAATTAAACCAGAACAAGTAATTAACTCGTTCTGGCCTCTAATTGAATCTGTCGATAACTAACCACCTGATCCTGTGACGCCAAGTCATAGGAGAGGTGGATTTTTATTGCTTCTTTTTGGATATCTACCAGAAACTCCTTGGTGACAACCGTCAGCGGTACCGCTCCGATCGGAGTCTGGTACAAAAAGGAATAGGTTAAATTCCTGCGAAACTGCATTCTGGAATTGATGGCACCCTTGCGACGGATAATCAGCTCCTCCGGGGTAATCACCAGAATGGTGGTGGTTTGTTGTTCTTCTTCCACATTCTCGTATTTCAGATATAACTTGCCGGATTTCTCGTAACAAAGTGCATCGCACTCCGTAACCTCACGAATTTCTTCCGCCTTCGCATCGTCATAGAGGACTTCTGTGGTGTGCATGGTCAATTGGACCGCTTGTGGTTCTTCTCTATACATATGGATTCGTTCTCCAGGAACGTGGTCCTTTCTCTTCCTTCTTCTGGACACTTTCTTCTTGCTTACGAATAAAAGTCTTCACGCCCTCCACCTGATTCTCCAAGTGGGTATGCATGGTCTTACGCACATATTCCTGGTCTCGATTCTTCAAGCCCTCGGTTATGGCATTATGCTCTGCAATCAGGCGACTGTAATCTGCATTGTCTTTGATGTACTCGTAACGATAGCGATACATCTGTTCCTTCAAATTCAAAACGATATTCTCCAGTTTTGGATTATCGGCCGCACGATAGATGACGTTATGGAATTCCTCGTCCGCCTCTACAATCTTACGTACTTCCCCTTCGTTGATTGCGGTCTCAAACTGACGCATGGCCCGCTCCAACTCTGCTAAAATCTCCGGAGACATATGCTTACAAGCATTGATGGCAGCCAATTCATCTAAGGCATCACGGATTTCCAAAACATCCTCCAAATCCTTCTCGGTCATCTTGGCCACCTGGGCACCCTTGCGCGGTACGGTAATCGCCAGACCCTCCTGCTCCAACATACGAATTGCTTCGCGGATTGGGGTACGGCTGACTCCCAACTTATCTGCCAGGTGAATCTCCATCAGACGTTCGCCCGGTTCCAATTCCCCCTTCAAGATTGCATCTCGCAAGGTATTAAATACCACATCACGCAGTGGTAAGTATGCATCCATATCCAGTTTCAATTCTCCGTTCATTCTCTCGCTCCTTCTCCCTTAGTTAGTCTTGTCACATGTACTTGTTGACAGAGACCGCTTGCCCGAAGCACTGCTTCCGCTTGTCTCGCCTCTGCTTCTTTTGAAAAAATTCCAAAAACCGTCGGGCCGCTTCCGGTCATCATCGCCACCCGTGCGCCCTCCTGCTTCATCAGCTCCTTGATTTCGGTAATCACCGGATAGGCCGGCTCCGTTACCTGGGCCAACACATTGCCCATCAAATCTGCCGAACGATCCAAATCACCATCTGCCAAGGCCTGCTGTAATCCATCGATATCCGGATGTATCACATTCTGTGCCATATCCAAGTGTTCATACACATACTTGGTGGACACATCGATTGGAGGCTTTCCAATCAACACCGTCCATGCCGGCGCATCCGAAAGCTTGGTCAATTCCTCACCAATGCCCTCCGACAACGCAGTGCCACCCATAATACAATAGGGAACATCTGCACCGATGGTCACTGCCAATTTCATTAATTCTTCTTGGGAATATCCCAGTTGCAACAGTTCGTTCAAGCCGCAGAATACAGCAGCTGCATCCGTACTTCCACCGGCCATACCGGCAGCAATGGGAATTCGCTTAATCAGCGAAATATGTACCCCTACATCCGTACGATTGGCATCCGATAGCAAGCACTTCGCCGCCTTCACGCACAGATTGTTCTCGTCTGCTTCCAATACCGCACTCGACTCCTCCAGGGTCACATCCATGGTAATACCGGTAGCATCCACCAGAGTCACTGTGACCTCATCATGTAAATCCACCGTCTGCATAATCATCTTCACCTGATGATATCCGTTGGGTAAGACACCCAAAACATCCAATCCCAGATTAATTTTGCCATATGCATTCCGTGTTAATTGTTCCATGATTATGGTATAGTCCTCCGTATTTTACCTGTATACAAAGTGCATTGTATCATTTTCAAGTACATAATTCAATAGGATAACCTAACGTATTTTGTATTCACATAAAACCCATAAGAAAAAGAAAAGATCGCGCAAGCGCGACCTTTTCTTTGCTCATAGTTATTCAGTTTGATTGAGTCGTTCTTCGTTGGAAGGAGGTTAAAAGAAGATCTCAACATTCTCTCTTAGCTGGCGCATACAATCTCTTCTAGTATGCTTGTCGCAAACTCCACATTGTCTACGATGCCATCCAGGCGGTTAATAATCACTTCCGTCGTATGAATCTCTCTGGTTTGAAAAGTCTCATCCAGCGGATTGATGCATCTTCTTTGGCGACGTTCTTCGGTCCGTACCACCTTCTCCAAGTCAACTAACATCTCCTGGGTGGAGCCCACAACTGCTGTTAACTGGTTAAATTGTTCCTTCATCACTTTATCCATAGCACAACACCTCTTTTGCTACGTCTCCAAGAAAACTTGTTATGTTTGGATTATAGCCTGTGCTAGGACACAGAAAGGACACACCCAAACAGACAAAAAATTAACGAGAAAACGTCTATAAATCTGCGGTTTGCTGCGGGTGATAGGACTCGCCGTTCTCCGCCATGCGCGCTTCCAACTTCTCATGCGCACGTGCTTCAATCTGTTCTTTCTTGGCATCCATAATGGCATTGTTCAGTGATAACATCTTCGCATCCAACATGGATACAATACCGGAACACTCTCTTAAATCGCGACTGATGTAGTCTGGAGCATTGCCTTCGAACTTGTAGTAAATCTTATGCTCCAGGCTGGCCCAGAAGTCCATCGCGATGGTTCGAATCTGGATTTCGACTTTGGTATCGACCACCTTGTCCGACAGGAAAATCGGAATGGAAACCAGCATATGGTAACTCTTGTAGCCACTTTCCTTCGGGTTCTTGATGTAGTCCTTGATGGAGATGACGGTGATATCATTCTGACCACCAATCATATCCGCCATGCGATAAATATCGGATGTGAAGGAGCATACAATACGGAACCCCGCAATATCATTGCAGTAATTCACCATATTCTCGATACTCTCCTCGTATCCGTAGTTCTTCAGTTTCTTGATAATACTCTCCGGTTTCTTCACACGTGACTTCACGTATTCAATCGGATTGTACTGATGGGTGTGCTGAAATTCGTCATTAAGAATTTCCACCTTGGTTGCCATCTCTTTGATGGCTGCGTTGTAGAGAAGCATCACCGAATTCCAGGTATCGATGCCTTCATCTCTACACTGCTTCACGTATTCTGCTTGATCCATAGTTACTTATCCCTCTTTGTAATTATTTGAGAAGCTAATCCTCTTCGATGACGTGGATTTCCAGGAAATCAAAGGGGATCTCCTCCATAAAACTATCTTGCGTAAATCGTGCCTTGCCGTTGCGCTTAAACTGCTGAATTGTAAATTCCAACCAAATCGGTGTGGACAAATCCAACTGTTCACATGCATTCTCTAGGGCTCGAAATACTTTGTGGGTACGGGTATCCTCTGCCTCATCCTCAATCACTACATCCCGGATGAGATGATTATCCGACCACTCCTTAAACCATATCTTCATTCCATCTCCATAACTTCGTTATCTATGGGTTTCGTCGTTGTCTGGCTGCTTCATACATCAAAATGCCTGCGGCCATGGCTGCATTTAAGGATTCCAGTGATCCGCACATCGGGATTTTCAGATAGTCCGATGCCGCATCTGCCGTCTCCTTCCGAAGTCCATTGCCCTCATTACCAATCAAAAATGCAGTCCCGTTCTTATAAGAGCATTCGTCATAGAACTTCTCTCCCTTAAGATGTGCTGCATATACGGCAATTCCCATATCCTTCATCTGTTGGATGGTTTCTAAGACATCCTCCGTTATGAAAAATGGCATGCGATACAAGCTACCCATGGTGGAACGAACCACCTTCGGGGAAAACAAATCCACCGTATCCCGACTCATCACCACACCGTCGACTCCGGCTCCCTCAGCCGTGCGCAACATGGTTCCAAGATTACCCGGGTCCTGGATATTTTCCAATATTAAGTATAGCCCATTTTGCTTATGAAAGAAAGTTTCCACATCATATTGTGGTTTTGTGACAACAGCAAGAACGCCCTGAGGGGTCACCGTCTCTGACATGGTACGAAATACGCCTTCTGCCACCTCTTCTATATTGCTTGGATCTATATGTGCAATGGCATCGGCTACCTCTACAGAGGCATGTTCCGACACATAAACCTTCTGTAGCAGATGGGCCGGTGTTTCAGAAACCATTCTCGGTCCCTCCACCACAAAGGCATTGGCTTCCCGTCTGGCTTTCGCCTTGGACTGCAGCTGTATCACGTGTTTGATTTGCTGATTGGATTTGCTTTCAATCATCTTTTATTCCTCTCCGATATCACGAGTCTCCATTCGCGCAAAAAAAGCCAGCGCATTGCGCTGGCTTCATCACTCCATATATCGCTTCTTATGAGTTGGACAAATCGTGACAGATCTTCAACTGATACTTGTCAACTTCCTTCTTCATAGACAATGCTTCGTCAATATCGAAATCAACGAACTCGCCATGACGATATCCAACAACACGATTGGTCTTGCCTTCGCATAACAAATCAACGGCAAGGCAACCCATAGTAGATGCATATACACGATCCTTAGCGGTTGGAGAACCGCCTCTCTGCATATGACCTAAAATAGAAGCTCTGGTCTCAACTCCGGTTGCAGCTTCGATACGCTTTGCCATGGATGCGGAATGTCCGATACCCTCGGCATTGATAATAATGTGATGCTGCTTACCCTTCTTACGACCATCGATAATATGATTTACCAACTTCTGCTCGTCATAATCATAGCTTTCCGGCAACAATACGTCCTCGGCACCATTGGCAATACCGCACCACAATGCGATATATCCGGCACCACGGCCCATAACCTCAATAATAGAGCAACGCTCATGAGAAGTAGAGGTATCACGAACCTTGTCGATTGCGTCCATTGCTGTATTTACTGCTGTATCAAAACCGATGGTATATTCGGTACAATCAATATCCAAATCGATGGTACCCGGTACGCCAATTGTATTAATACCATGGTTTGCTAACTTCTGAGCGCCCTGGAAGGAACCGTCACCACCGATTACAACCAAGCCATCTATTCCGTGCTTCTTGCAAATTTCAGCACCCTTCTTCTGATATTCTTCTTCCTTGAACTCTAAACAACGAGCAGTCTGAAGAATTGTTCCACCACGAGAGATAATGTCGGATACACTGTGTGCATTCATATCGAAGATTTCCTCTTCCAATAATCCTGCATATCCACGCTTGATACCCTTAACCTTTTTTCCTTTTGCAATTGCTTCACGGACAACTGCACGGATTGCAGCGTTCATTCCTGGGGCATCTCCACCACTGGTAAGTACGCCGATTGTGTTTACTTCTTTTGCCATTTGCAAATTCCTCCGTTCCAGTTGAAATAACACATCATTTCATTTCATAAATTCACAGCATTTATTCTAAACACTTTTTCCCACAAATTCAACAATTTTTGCACGTTTTATGAAACAACTTTTACGTTATCCGCTCCGAAGGTCTCCGACAAACGTCCCAACAGTTCCTCATCCGCCGACACATTGTAACGGCTGGGTAATTCCTTGATGGCTTTCGGATTTTTGACGTAAATCTTGATGTGATCCCTACCTTCATTACCGGCGATGGTCTCAAACAGCTTGGCCTCACTGGCCTCATAAGCCTCCTTGTCTGCAAACTGAATCCATACGGTTTTGGAAATTTCATCAAATGGGGTCACGCTCTCGCACAAAAGCTTGGCGTCCTTCTCCTCCTGGGCATCCACCCGGCCGGAGATAAATACCTTACTGTCTTCCACCAGCACCCGGCGATTCCGCTCGTAATCCCGCGGAAATACAATTACTTCCATGGTGCCGTACAAATCTTCGATGGTGACATAGGCCATCATCTGGTTCTTCTTGGTAAAAATCGTACGCACTTCTACGATCATACCACCAACCGTCACCTTGGCCTTGTCCTGGACGATGGTATAGCTTTCGCCGTCTCCGTTGCCGTCTTCCGGACTCTGTAACAGGAAATCCGTGGACTTGGCTGTCACCAGACGATTCATCACATCCAGATAATCCTCCAGCGGATGACCGCTGACGTAGATGCCCAACACTTCTTTCTCAAAGGCAAGCTTTACTTCCTTATCAAACTCCGGCTGGTCGGGGAATTGAATTTCAAAATCCGCCTTGCTCTCTTCCGGAGCCAAATCAAACAAGGACACCTGTCCCTGGACGTTCTTTTTCTTGGACTCGTTTACCGAATCTAAAATCAACGGGAAGACATAGACCTTCTGTCGACGATTGCCCGGCAGGCAATCCATGGCACCAGCCTTGATGAGGTTTTCTAAACTGCGCTTGTTCACCTCTCGTCCATTCACCCGGTTGATGAAGTCTTCTAAGTTCTTGTAGGCGCCACCTGCCAATCGTTCTTCCACGATGTGGTCGATGACCGGACGGCCCACACTCTTGATGGCGTACATACCATATCGGATGCCATCACCATCGACACTGAATACACCCTCACCGGCATTGATATCCGGTGGCAATACCGGAATTCCCATATCCCGACACACCTGAATGTAGTTGGCAATCTTGCCGGAATTACTGTCAATCACAGAGGTCATCAGTGCCGCCATGAATTCCTTCGGATAATAACGTTTTAGGTATGCAGTCTGGTATGCCACAACCGCATAGCAAGCCGCATGGGACTTGTTAAATGCGTACTTGGCGAAATCCACCATACTATCGTAAATACGGTTTGCTGCATCCCGATCAATGCCATTGCCCACGCAACCCGGGATGTGTTCCTCGGCGTTGCCGTCTACGAAGTTGGCACGCTCCGCATCGATGACGTATTGCTTTTTCTTGGACATGGCACGTCGGATATTATCCGCCTGTCCCATGGAGTAACCGGCCAGATTCTGGAAAATCTGCATAACCTGTTCCTGGTAAACAATACAGCCATAGGTGGCCTTCAAAATCGGTTCCAACTCCGGGGTCTCATAACGAATGGACTCCTTGTCATTCTTGCCCCGAATATAGTTTGGAATAAAGTCCATTGGGCCCGGACGATACAGGGAAATTCCTGCGATAACATCCTCCAAACTCTCCGGATGCAACTCCTTCATGAAGCCCTTCATCCCGCCGCTTTCCAACTGGAAGATACCTTCGCAGCGGCCGGAGGAAATCAGGTCGAAGACCTTCGGGTCATCGCACTCCATGGTACGAAAATCCAAATCCACGCCGGTATTTTTCTTCACCATCTTCACGGCATCATTGATTACCGTCAAGGTACGAAGTCCTAAGAAATCCATCTTCAAAAGACCTAATTCCTCAATCGTCACCATGGTAAATTGTGTAACAATCGTACCGTCTGCCCCCTTGGC
>JAILOI010000128.1 GCA_024690885.1 Lachnospiraceae bacterium | reverse complement strand
AGAAGGAGGGATTTGAACCCTCGCGCCGGTTTCCCGACCTATACCCTTAGCAGGGGCACCTCTTCGGCCTCTTGAGTACTTCTCCATCGCCGACAAGTTCCTGTCAATTGATACCCGGTCGCTAATCCGGAACAGTTACTTCATCTGTAAATGCGTCCCACGTCTTCGTTTGACGCAAGATTTATTCTACTAAACAGTCTGGGCTTTGTCAACGAATTTTTCCTTGGTTTTTCATATTTTTCCATTATTTTTGGTATTGTTGGATGGCAGTCTCATAGAGATTGTTTCCTTTGCTATCCGCTACCACAATGACCGGAAAATCTTCTACGTAAAGCAATCGGATGGCTTCTGCTCCCAAATCTTCGTAGCAGACAATCTCCGATGTCTTGATACACTTGGATAACAGGGCGCCTGCGCCGCCGACAGCTGCAAAATACACGCCATGGTTTCGCTGGATGGCTGCGAGTACCTCCGGGGTACGCTTGCCTTTGCCAATCATGGCTTTCTCGCCTAAATCCATCAGGGTTGGGGCATACTTATCCATTCGGCTGGCGGTGGTAGGACCTGCCGATCCGATGGGACGGCCTTCTCTGGCCGGAGATGGTCCCATATAGTAGATGGTTGCATCCGTAAGATCGATTGGCAGTGGTTCCTTTTTCTCGATTAATTCCATCAACCGTTTGTGAGCGGCATCTCTGGCTACATACATCTGGCCGGTAAGATACACGTAATCTCCGGCAGTCAAAGTATCTGCAATTTCTGCGGTGATGGGCAAGGTAATTCTATGTTCCATTAGATTGTTCTCTCCATATGACGGTTAACATGACAACAGATATTGATGGCCACCGGTAATCCGGCAATATGCGTCGGATAAGTGCGCACATTCACTGCTAACGCTGTGGTGCTTCCGCCTAAGCCGCCCGGTCCGATGCCCAAGCCATTGATGGTTTCCAACATCTCCGCTTCCAACTCCTTCGCCCACTGGGGACGATACTCGTCTTCATGCTTTACTAAGGCTTCCTTGGCCATGATGGCTGCTTTCTCAAAGGTTCCGCCCACGCCAACACCGACCACCATGGGTGGACATGCGTTAGGTCCTGCGTCCTTCACTGCCGTTAGAATGGCGTTTTTGACTCCTTCGATTCCATCCGCCGGCTTTAACATAAATACCCGGGACATATTCTCACTACCAAATCCCTTAGGGCCTACGGTGATTTTTACCTGGTTTCCCGGAACAATGGCATAATGAATCACTGCCGGGGTATTATCCTTGGTGTTGACGCGTTCGATGGGGTCTCCCACCACCGATTTACGTAAAAAGCCTTCCTCATAGGCTTCCTTTACTCCTCCATTGATGGCTTCTTCAATAGGCGCTCCCACGAAGTGCACATCTTGACCCACTTCTAGAAAGACGACTGCCATTCCCGTATCCTGACAGATGGGAATCTGTTCGCTTTCTGCGATTTCCAAGTTTTCCAGCAACTGACCTAAAATCTTTTTCCCCAGGGGAGCCACTTCTTCCCTTGCGGCTGTGGATAACTTTTGTTCCATGTCTGCAGACAGTTTATAATTGACGCCGATACACATCTCTTTTACCGCGTCTGCTACTTGTTTTGTATCAATTTCTCTTATCATCTTTTCCTTCTATACACTTTCTTGCATAAAAATGCCAGGGAATCTCCCTGGCATTCTAACGCTTACTCCTCTTCAGATGGTACTTCCTTTGCTTCTACATCAATGGCTTCTTCTGCTTCAATTTCTTCCTCGATGATGTCTTCCTTACGAACCTTTGCAATACTTGCAACGAATTCGTTCTCACCAAGATTGATCAGCTTCACGCCGGAGGTAATTCTGCTTAGAAGTGTGGTATCTGCCACCTTGATTCGAATAATGATGCCTTCGTTGTTGATCAACATCACTTCGTCATCCTTCTCGACTGCCTTCACACCAACCAGGTATCCGGTCTTCTCTGTAATCTTGTAGCACTTTACGCCCTTGCCACCACGATACTGAGTGGTAAACTCGCTCATTAAGGTGCACTTACCAAGACCGTTCTGAGAAACAATCATTACGCTCTCACCCTGGGATACCAACTGCATTGCAATTACAATATCCTGATCGGAGAGGTTCATACCGATGACACCCATGGAGGTACGTCCGGTGTTACGAACATCGGATACCTTGAATCGGATACACTGTCCATACTTGGTGAACAGCATTGCCTCGTCATCCTTGCTTGCAACCTTGACCTCGATTAAGAGATCATCGTCACGTAAGTTGATGGCAGCCAAACCATTCTTACGGATATTCGCGTATTCCGACAACTTGGTCTTCTTACAAATACCCTTCTGAGTGGCCATAATCAAGTACTTATCATCCTTGAATTCCTTCATGGTAATCATGGAGGTTATCTTCTCATCCGGCTGTAACGGAATGAGATTTACAATTGCGGTTCCGCGGGCAGTTCTCGATGCCTCCGGAATCTCGTATGCTTTCAATCGATATACACGGCCGAAGTTGGTGAAGAACATGATGTAATGGTGGGATGTCGTCAACTTCATCTCCACGATATAATCATCATCAATGGTCTCCATACCCTTGATTCCCTTGCCGCCACGATGCTGACTCTTGAAGTTGTCCACATTCATGCGCTTAATGTAACCAAGCTTGGTAAAGGTAATGACCGTACTGGTTACCGGAATCAAATCTTCCATGCTAATATCAAATTCATCGAAACCGATGGAGGTACGACGATCATCGCCATACTTCTCTGCAATTTCTGTAATTTCATCACGAATCACGCCAAGAAGCTTCTTCTCATCTGCAAGGATTTCCTTCAAATAAGCAATACGCTTCTTCAACTCTTCGTATTCTGCCTCTAACTTGCCACGCTCCAAACCGGTGAGGGCACGTAAACGCATGTCTACGATGGCCTGGGCCTGGGCATCGGAAAGTCCGAAACGCTTCATCAACTGCTCTTTGGCTTCGGTTACATTGGCAGAAGCACGGATAATATGGATGACTTCATCGATATTATCCAAAGCAATCAACAATCCCTCCAAGATATGGGCACGTTCCTCGGCTTTGTTCAAATCAAACTTGGTACGTCTTGTAACAACTTCCTTCTGGTGATTTAGGTAGTGACCCAGCATATCCTTCAGGTTTAGAATCTTCGGCTCGTTGTTCACAAGTGCCAGCATGATGACACCGAAGGTATCCTGTAACTGGGTATGCTTGTATAATTGGTTGAGCATTACGTTGGGATTCACATCTTTACGCAACTCGATTACCACACGCATACCTTCACGGGAAGACTCATCACGTAAGGCTGTGATGCCGTCTAACTTTTTGTCACGAACCAATTTTCCGATATATTCCACCAAACGCGCCTTGTTCACCGCGTATGGAAGCTCGGTCACCACAATTCGGTTTTTGCCGTTTTGCATTGGCTCAATATCGGTAACCGCACGGACACGAATCTTACCACGTCCGGTACGATAAGCTTCTTCAATACCTGCACGACCAAGAATCGTTCCACCGGTTGGAAAGTCCGGTCCCTTGACCACGTCCATCAATTCCTCGATGTCCGTATCCCGATCCTCATTGATCTGATTCTCAATCATCTTATTGACGGCAGCCACCACCTCACGCAAATTATGCGGCGGAATATTGGTTGCCATACCAACAGCAATACCGGTGGTTCCGTTAACCAGAAGATTCGGAAAACGGCTTGGTAATACGGTTGGTTCCTGCTCTGTTTCATCGAAGTTCGGTGCAAAATCAACCGTATCCTTCTCAATATCCTGCAGCATTGCCATGGAAATCTTGGATAATCGCGCCTCGGTGTAACGCATGGCAGCAGCGCCATCGCCATCCACCGAACCGAAGTTTCCGTGACCGTCTACCAGGATATAACGGGTGGACCACTCCTGGGCCATGTTAACCAAAGCACCGTAGATAGAGCTATCTCCATGTGGATGGTACTTACCCATGGTATCGCCGACGATACGGGCACACTTACGATGTGGCTTATCCGGACCATTGTGCAATTCACTCATGGAAAAAAGTACACGTCTCTGTACCGGTTTCAAACCGTCTCTTACATCCGGAAGCGCACGAGATGCGATAACACTCATGGCATAATCAATGTAAGAAGTTTCCATGGTTTTCTTCAAGTCAACTTCTTGAATATTATCAAATATCTTGTCATCCATTTATGATTCTCCTTAGAATCCACAGGGATTCTTAAATATCAAGGTTCTGTACGTACTTCGCATTCTCCTCGATAAACTCACGTCTCGGTTCTACCTTGTCTCCCATCAATGTGGAGAAAACAGCATCAATTTCCGATGCATTGATATCATCCATCAATACTTTCTTCAGGATACGTTTCTCCGGATCCATGGTGGTTTCCCACAGCTGCTCTGCATCCATCTCGCCAAGACCCTTGTAACGCTGAATCTTGTTGTTACCGTCACGGCCGATTTCGGTCAAGATGCGGTTTAATTCTTCGTCACTGTATGCATACCAAACCTTCTTGTTTTTCTCAATCTTATACAACGGAGGTGTTGCAAGATATACATATCCCTGGCGAATCAACTCCGGCATGAAGCGATATAAGAAGGTTAACATCAAGGTTGCAATATGTGCACCGTCCACGTCGGCATCGGTCATGATGATAATCTTGTGATAACGTAATTTGCTGATATCGAAATCTTCGTGAATACCGGTACCAAAGGCGGTAATCATAGCACGGATTTCGGCGTTGCCGTAAATCTTGTCTTCTCTGGCTTTCTCCACGTTCAAGATTTTACCACGGAGTGGTAAAATCGCCTGGGTTGCACGGCTTCGCGCGGTTTTTGCGGATCCACCCGCGGAATCACCCTCAACAATAAAGATTTCACAGTTCTTCGGATCATTATCCGAACAATCTGCAAGCTTACCCGGCAGTGCATTTCCATCCAACGGAGATTTTCTACGGGTTGCTTCTCTTGCTTTACGTGCAGCTTCTCTTGCACGCTGTGCAAGTACGGACTTTTCACAAATAAGCTTTGCAACCTGTGGATGCTGCTCTAAGAAGTAAGTCAACTGTTCACTTACGATGGCATCCACTGCACCACGGGCTTCGCTGTTTCCTAACTTCTGTTTGGTCTGGCCTTCGAACTGCGGCTCCTCAATCTTGATGCTGACAATTGCCGTCAAGCCTTCACGAATATCATCACCGCTTAAGGCTTCGTCCTTCTCCTTCAAAATCTTCTGATCTCTTGCATACTGATTGAAGGTTCTGGTAATGGCACTTCGAAAACCTGCCAAATGGGTACCACCCTCCGGGGTAATGATGTTGTTAACAAAACTAAAGGATGCATCGTTGTATCCATCATTGTGCTGTAAGGCAACTTCTACATAGACGTTGTCCTTGGAGCCTTCACAATAAATCACATCCGGATACAGCGGCTCCTTGCCCTTGTTTAAGTAAGTGACAAATTCCTTGATACCGCCTTCGTAGTGGAAGACACGCTCATTGACTTCTTCTCCTCTCAAATCACGTAATGTGATTTTCAAGTTCTTGGTCAAAAATGCCGTCTCTCGCAAACGTACCTTCAAGGTGTTAAAATCATAAATCGAAGTTTCAAAAATACTATCATCCGGAAGGAAGGTTACCTTGGTTCCGGTTTTCTCCGGTTCACATGTACCGACTTCCTTCAGTGGATACATGGTCTTACCGCGTTCATAACGCTGTTTATAAACTTTACCATCACGGCAAATCTCAACTTCCAACCAGTTGGAAAGTGCATTTACAACGGAAGCACCTACACCGTGCAAACCACCGGATACCTTGTATCCTCCACCGCCGAACTTACCACCGGCATGCAATACGGTAAATACCACTTCCACTGCCGGAATTCCTGCTTTGGAATTGATTCCCGTCGGAATACCACGTCCATCATCAATAACCGTAATGGAATTATCCGGATTAATTTCCACAATAATGTGAGAGCAGAATCCGGCCAAAGCCTCATCTACCGCATTATCCACAATTTCATATACGAGATGGTGCAATCCACGTTCCGATGTACTACCAATGTACATACCGGGACGCTTACGAACTGCTTCTAAGCCTTCCAAAATTTGGATTTGATCTGCACCGTATTCTTGTTGCTGACCCATGTTTGCCTCCTTATGAATCTGCGATTTTTCCTTCCACTATGTGAAAAATCTTATTGATCTGGAATCGATTTTTAACGAAATCATCCAGACCCGTACATGTAATGATTGTCTGTGTATCATATAAACTGCCAAGTAAGAAATTCTGCCGATTACTATCCAGCTCGGATAACACATCATCCAAAAGAAGCACCGGTTTTTCTCCTATGGTCTGTTCTACAATTTTAATTTCCGAAAGTTTCAAGGATAGGGCACAGGTACGCTGTTGTCCCTGGGAACCAAACTTTCGAATATCTGTGTTGGCAATGGTAAATTTGATATCATCCCGATGTGGTCCCACCGACGTCTGTCCGTATTTCAAGTCCTTCTCTCTGGCATGAATCAATTCATCTCCAAAGAAAATATCATCCACATTGGGTTCATAAGAAATTTGCAGAATTTCCCTCCCACCGGAAATATTGGAATGAATATCGGTGACAATCCCACTGATTTCATCAATAAATTCTCTGCGTCGACGAATGACCTTCTTGCCATATTCAATCAACTTGTCATCCCAAACGGAAAGCGTATCCCGCAGCGAAGGATTAAAACAAATATCCTTCATCAACCGATTTCTCTGCTCTAAAGTTTTCTTATAGTTGGTCAAATCATATAAATAGATTTTGTCCAACTGGCAGAGTTCACTGTCGATAAAACGACGACGCTCCGTAGGACCATCCTTGATGATGTTCAAATCATCTGGTGAAAAAAATATAATATTCAAAAATCCAAACAATTCGCTGGCTTTCTTAATGGGTACCTTGTTGATGGCAATTCCCTTGCTTTTGTTTTTGCGCAAATGAATGTCAATCTGGTACTCCTTGCCGCCCTTCTCCACCATGGTTTTGATGTGACCTTCCGTCTCACCAAACCGAATCATCTCTTTGTCCGGACTTCCCTTATGGGATTTGCTGGTTCCACTGACATAAGCAGCTTCTAAGATGTTGGTTTTGCCCTGGGCGTTGTCGCCGTAGATAATGTTGGTTTTCTCATCAAATGCAATATCCAGTTGTTCATAATTACGAAAATTACTTAACTCAACGGATTTAATGATCATTTGATAACCTGTACTTCTTGTCCGTTGTAGGAAACCACATCACCGGATACTAGTTTTTTACCTCTGCGGGTATCCACTTCTCCGTTGACTTCCACTAATCCATCCTGGATTACGATTTTGGCTTCCACACCGGAAGAAACCAGGCCGGCCTTCTTTAACAGCTGGCCTAATTTGATAAACTCTTCGTCTTCTCTAATACTAACTTGTTGCATATGACTTCCTATGACTCACGGATATTAACCGGAAGAATGACATAAATATAATCTTCGTTATCGTTCTTGATCATACAAGGATTCTTGTAATCCAACATGTAGATGGTTACTTCCTCATCATCGATGACATTCAACGCATCGATAAAGAACTTCGGGTTGAAACCAATCTGTAAATTCTTACCCTCTTTGGAAATATCGATGGACTCATCGAATTTTCCGAAGAAGGAGCTAATCTTCAGATTCATCTTGTTATCTTCCACGTTCATGATGATTGGCTTTTTGTCTTCTTCTTTTACCATCAAGGTAGAACGGGTAATGGAACTATAGAGATCCTTCTTGTTGATTTTCACCTTGGTTTCATAGTCGGTGGAAATCATCTGATCAATGTTGAAGTAATCGCCTTCTAAGAGACGGGATACCACAACGGTCTTGTCGAATTCAAAAATAATGTGATTGTCGGTAATGAAGATGTTAGTGTTATCCTCGGTAGAACCGCTGATAATCTTGCGGATTTCCTGCAAGGTCTTACCAGGAACAATCACCTTCTTATCCTCGTAGGAGTCCTTCAGTAAGATGTTTCGAATGGAAACACGATGTCCATCTAAGGAAACCACCTTCAGTTTGTTGCCGGAAATCTCGAATAATTCACCGGTCAAAATCTTGATTTTATCGCTGTCAGAGGTAGAAAAGATGGTCTGACGGATGGTCTCTCTTAAGGTAAACTGAGAAATCACGATTGGCTGGTTTCTCTGAATCATTGGCATGTTCGGGAAATCTTCTCCACTCTTACCGGTAATGCTAAAGAGTGCTTTCTCACAGGTAATGGTGGTCTGTAATTTATCATTGGTTTCGATGGTTACATCATTATTTGGTAAGTTACGAACAACGTCTCCAAAGAAACGGGCATCAATTGCAATGATACCTCTCTCTTCTACACGTCCTTCGATTACAGTCTCAATGGCAATTTCCATGTCATTGGCAATTAACTTTATTTCATCAGAGGATGCATCAATCAGGATACATTCTAAAATCGCCATTGTTGTTCTGGTAGGAACAGCTTTGGAAACGATATTAACACCCTTGGATAATTCTGCTTGTGAACAAACAATCTTCATGTTGTGAAAAACTCCTTTCCCGTGCCTATACATACATAAATATATAAAATAATATTAATATTATTATTAGGGGCTGTGTATATGTTTATAAGTCTTCAACCCCTGATATTTACTGGATTTGCTGGTAAAAAATAATCAAATTTTTAAGTGTATAAATTGTTTATTTAACGTGTAAAAAAATAAGCAATTTGAAAAGGTATTCCATCCAATGTGGATGAATCCACACTTATCCATGGATTATCCATACATAATCAACAAGTTAATCACACTATTTATGTGGATATTGTGGATAAGTGGTTTTAAATCTAAAGAAAAAATAAACTAGGTTGGATTAATCTTCTTCTTGATGGCCTCAATTTCCTTCTTCAGCTCTTCATCGTTCTTATAATCCTCTTTGACCTTGTTAATACCGTGGATAACCGTGGAATGATCGCGACCACCCAACAACTGGCCAATGTATTTCTTAGGAGAATCCGTCATCTCGTCACATAAGTACATGGCAATCTGACGTGGAACAGCAATCTGGCTGCTTCTGGTTTTGGAAATCATCTGATCTAAGGAAATCTGATAATGCTCCGCAACGACCTCAATGATAAACTGAGGTGTAATTTCTCTGGGCTTATCCGGAGAGATGATATTTTGCAATTCTCTCTCTGCGATTTCCATGGTGATTTCTTTCTTTTCCAAATTGGAATATGCAACTAACTTATTCAGTGCACCTTCGATTTCTCGAATGTTGGATTTAATGTTGGTTGCAATGTAATCTAAGATATTGTCATCAAAGTTGATGTGCTTGGATTCTACTTTCTTACGAAGGATAGCCATACGGGTTTCATAATCCGGATTGCCGATGTCTGCCATCAGACCCATCTCGAATCGTTGACGTAAGCGCTCTTCCAGGGTTTCCAATTCCTTCGGTGGACGATCGGAGGTTAATACAATCTGTTTTCCTTTGGAATAAAGGACGTTGAAGGTGTTGAAAAATTCCTCCTGGGTACTTTCCTTACCGATGATAAATTGGATATCATCGATCATCAGAACATCTACGGATCGATACTTGTCACGGAACTTCGACATGGAAGTTGCATTGTTGGAGCTTCGAATGGATTCAATGACCTCATTCAGGAATTCCTCGGAAGTAACATATAAGACTTCCATATCCGGATGTTGGGATAATACATAATTTCCGATGGAATGCATCAGATGGGTTTTACCAAGTCCCGGGCCACCGTAGATATACAGCGGGTTGTAAGCTTCTCCCGGAGATTCCGCAACTGCAAGTGCAGCGGTGTGTGCAAATCTGGAGTTGTTACCAACGACGAAGGTGTCAAAGGTATATCTGGCATTCAGATTTGATCTGCGGTAGTTTTGATTGTTATTGGTTGGTAAAACAACTTCTAATTCAGAAGAATTGATGACCGGTACGTCCTTTGGTAAAATAAATTCAATTTCATAGAAGGTTCCGGTATATTCTGCAATCTTAACGCGTAATTCTGATTTATATTTTTTGGAGACAATATCAAGGGTTAATTGATCTGCTGCTCCGGATTCCGGTTGAAATACGATAATCAGTCGATTCCCATCCAGTGAATATATCTGAAGTGGTTTTAAAAAGGTATTATATGCAATATCGGTAATTGCGTATTCCTCTTTGTAAGAGAGAAGTATTTCTTCCCATATTTCTTTTAATTTGTCCATGATCTACTCCAAAAGTTTCTTAACAGTCATTATAATAGGTAGAAACTCTTTTCTTTTCCTCTAAAATCCCTATCTAATATAATAAACGAAGAGTGCCAAATTATCAACCAAAATAAAGGCATAGAGGCCTGAAACCCCCTTTGGTAAAAAAAGTGAGTATAAGGGCAAAAAACGGCTTAAAACGGAAATTAGAGTGTATATAGGAATGTGGATAACGTGTGGATAGCTGTGGATAACACTATATTTAGGTTGGATAACTTTTTTAAAAAATAGATGTTGTGGTTTCATTTTTTTAGGTGTGTGAATAACTTTTTTGCTTTTGGATTATGCCGTTGAATCCTTGACTTTGCGGGATTTTTTGATATAATTTATTAGACGTTTTCTTATCAAGAAGGAGGTGTTTGTAAGCTATGAAGATGACATTTCAACCAAAGAAGCGCCAGAGAGCTAAGGTTCATGGTTTTCGTTCTAGAATGAGTTCTAAGGGTGGAAG